>JALZKK010000402.1 GCA_030859285.1 Acidobacteriota bacterium
CGGCTGGGGCATACATACTCACAGTCGTTGTCAATCAGCGACAAGCGAAAAACGAATATAGGTATGCCTCTGCACACTGTCAAGCGAGAGGCTTTTGACGCTGGCGCTCCTTTTTTGCGACACTGCGGGACATGACGGAGACAATGATCAAGGTGCGCCCGCCGTTCGCTTTCGCGGCGACGGCGAGGTTCTTGCGCTTCACGGAAGCGGAGGCGGTGGACACTTTTCGTGACGGGCTTTATGCCCGCGCGTTTTATTTGAAAGGGCGGCTGTACCTCGTCCGCGTCGAGCCGCGCGGCACGGCGGCGCGGCCTGCGCTCTCGCTATCGATTGCACCTGCCAAAAATGTGACGCCGCCGATTTTACAAGCAGCCGAAAGTTTGGTGCGCCATATCTTCACTGTCGGACACGATCTGAAAAATTGGCAACAGCAAGTCGCGGATGATCCGTTGTTGCGGGAGTTGGAGACAGAACATCGCGGGTTGCATCTGGCGTGCTGGCCGACGCTGTTTGAGGCGCTCGTCGTCTCGATCTTGTCGCAGCAAATCTCGACGGCGGTGGCGATGACTTTGAAGCGGCGCGTCGTCGAACGCTTCGGCGAGTCGTTGGCAGTTGACGGGCAAACTTATTTTGCTTTTCCGCGCGCTGAGACGATGGCTGGCGCGACGGTCGAAGACTTGCGCGCGCTTGGCCTCTCGAATGCGAAAGCGCAAAGCATTATCGAACTCGCACGCGCGGCTTCGAGAGGGACGCTCGATAGCAATGATCTTAAGGAGCAAGACAACGAGACCGTCATCGCGCGGCTCTCACAGTTGCGCGGGATCGGACGTTGGACGGCGGAGTGGGCGTTGATGCTGTACTTCGGGCGGACGGACATTTTTCCGGCGGGCGATCTGTTTTTGCGCGGCGCGTTCGTCAAGTATTTCAACGCGGGCGTGCCGCTCGCGGAAAAAGAGATTCGCGCGCGGGCCGCAGAGCGTTGGGGGCGTTGGTCTTCTTACGCCGCGCTCTATCTGCTGGCGGGGATGCGCGCGGGACGCATCACGCTGAAGCCGGAGCGCGTGGTATCATCGCAAAAGGCCGGCGCATAAAGTTAGCCCGGCACGCGCTAAGTAGAGTGTGAAAAGTACAGGGCGTTTTTCTTTGCGGTTTTGCTTTGCGCCTTTGCGCCTTTGCGTGAAATTTCCTTTCAGCAAAAATGTCTCGAACTTTCCAATTCTTACTTAGAGATGCGAAGGCGCAAGCGAAGCTCACTCCATGAAACGCGACATCCGCTCCAGAACATCGTCCGGCGCTGCATCGTCCGGCGGAGAACGCAATACGTCCGGCACATTCCCGCGACCCTCCGGCATTCATCTCTCCAAAGACACCACGCCCGCCACCGCTGCCGTCGAACGCCAGAACGAAACAGTCACGCTGGCGGGCCGCAAGCTCTCGTCGTCCGAGTTCAATGCCGCGATGATCCATTTCTATCGCGGCGAGGTGCAGCGCTCGAACACTTGGCGCAACCGGCTCGACACGACAACGAACTGGGCCGTCCTCACAGCGGGCGCGACGCTCTCTTTCGCCTTCAGCGCGCCGGGCAACCCGCATTTCGTGATCCCGATCAACTCGCTGCTTGTCGTCTTTTTTCTTTTCATGGAAGCGCGCCGCTATCGCTACTATGAAATCTGGGCGAGCCGCGTCCGCATGTTGGAGACGGGTTACTTCTCGCAACTCTTGAAGCCCGAAGCGACGCTCGATCAAGAGTGGGCGGCACACTTGTCAGACGACTTGAAGACGCCGCACTTCACGATCAGCGAATGGGAAGCGTTAGGGCGACGTTTGCGCCGCAATTACCTGTGGATTTTCGGGCTGCTGGCGGCGAGTTGGAATCTGAAAATTTACTTACATCCAGAACCGGCGCAGAATTTCGACGAGTTCCTCGCACGCGCCGCCATCGGCACCATTCCCGGCGGGCTGCTCTTTATCATCGGCGTCTTTTTCAACGCGGTAGTGCTGGCCTTCGCCTTCGGCACGGTGCGCCTGCGCGAAGCGACCGGCGAGGTGCTGCCGCAACACGAATTTCCGTTCCACCCGATCCAACGTGTCACCAATCTGACGCGCGCCGCCCGCCTCCGCCGCACCGCTGAACGCCGCACCCAGCGCGCACGCGAGCGCGTCCGTACTGTCCGCACCAGCGGCATCGGCACGACGACCGGCGAATGGCGGCGCTCTGATCTGGACGAGATACACCGCGCAGACCTCCCCGAAACGTCGCGAGAGAAAACTGTCGTCAAGTGAATCGTGAACAAGTTGATCGAGGTTCAAAGTTCAAAGTTCGAGGTTCAAATCTGGAATTTGAAATCTCAAATTTCAAACCATGTGCTGTGGACTTGAAACCTGAAATCTCAGACCTGAAACTAATCCATGCTCGAACTCAACGGCCAACAACTTTCACTCGAACAGATCGCCGCTGTCGCGCGCGGCGCGGAGGAAGTGACGTTGGCGGAGGAAGCGCGCAAACGGATCGCAGCGTCGCGCTCGGTGGTCGAGCGGATCATCGCAGAAGAGCGCGTCGTTTATGGTGTCAACACTGGCTTCGGGAAGTTGTCGGATTATTCGATCCCGCATGATGAACTGCGCGAGTTGCAATTGAATCTCGTTCGCAGCCATTCGTGCGGCGTCGGTCGCCCGCTGTCAATTGCAGAGACGCGGGCGATGATGCTGTTGCGCGCCAATGTCCTCGCGCTGGGCTTCAGCGGCGCACGGGTGATCGTCATCGAGACGCTGTTGCAAATGCTAGAGCGAGGCGTCATTCCCGTCGTACCGGAAAAAGGCTCGGTCGGGGCGAGCGGAGACCTTGCGCCGTTGGCACATCTCGCGCTGACAGTGATCGGCGAGGGCGAAGCGTTTTATCAGGGCGAGCGCGTGGCGAGCGCCGAAGCATTGCGGCGCGCGGACATCGAGCCGTTGCAATTGGAAGCCAAAGAAGGACTCGCGCTGTTGAATGGAACGCAGGCTTTGACGGCGGTCGGCGCGCTCGCGCTCGAACGCGCCGACCGGCTCGCGCGCGTCGCGGACGTGGCCGGCGCAATGACGCTCGAAGCCTTGCGCGGCACGCCCGTCGCTTTCGACGAGCGCATCCACTGCGCGCGCCCGCACGCCGGTCAACAGATGGTCGCCGCGCACTTGCGCGAACTGCTGAACGAGAGCGAGATCAGGCAATCACACTTGCATGATGATCCGCGCGTGCAGGACGCCTATAGTCTTCGCTGTATGCCGCAAGTCCACGGCGCAGTGTGCGATGCGCTCAGACACGCCCGCGAGAAAGTCGAGATCGAGACCGGCAGCGCGACCGACAACCCGCTCGTCTTCGCGGACGAGGCGGAAGTGATCTCCGGCGGCAATTTTCACGGCGCTCCTGTCGCCCTCGCGCTCGACTACGCGGCCATCGCGCTCGTCCATCTCGGCAACATCAGCGAGCGGCGTATTGAACGGCTCGTCAATCCCGATCTCAGCGAAGGGCTGCCCGCATTTCTCACCGCGCATCCCGGCACGTCTTCCGGCTTTATGATCGCGCAAGTCACGGCGGTCGCCCTCTTGAACGAATGCAAGGTGTTGGCCCATCCGGCGACGACCGATAATCTGCCGACCTCCGCCAACAAAGAAGACCACGTCTCAATGGGCATGACGGCGGCGACGAAGCTCCGCTCTATCGTCGAGAATATCGAACACGTCGTCGCCATCGAACTGCTCGCCGCCGCTGAAGGCTTAGAGTACCGCGCCCCGCTCCAACCCGGCCGCGGCGTCCGCCGCGCCTACGAGGGAGTCCGCGCGCACGCGTCACGACTGACACGCGACCGCGCGCTCTCGGCGGACATTCAATGTTTAGCGGAAGCGATTCGAGGCGGCGAGTTCGGTGTGTGATCAGGCCGCGTGCATTCAGACTTTGATAAAAGGAAATGCGTATGTCCCGTAAACAGGGTTCGTTAATCATCTCAATAATCTTTCTGCTGTGTAGTGCAGGAGCGGCGTACCCGCAACACCAAGCACCTGAAGATCAGATAAAACTCGGCCAAAAGTTTTTTGAAGCGGAGGAAAAGTGCAGGGGACTGCTCCGAAACAAACAGTGGAAAGAGGCAGAAGTTACCTGCAAAGCCGCTGTTCAGTTAGCAGATCGATTTGCCGATTACAGAGAGCTAGAGAAGATGGGAGCATATGAGAATGTCGGAAACTCTTTGGCGGGACAGAGGCGTTATGAAGAAGCTATCAACTACTTCTCGCGTGCAATCGAAGTAGGCAAGCCGAGAGTGGATGATACGAACGCTGAGGTAGGTTGTTTGTATGGAAGCATAGCAATCGCTTATCACGCCTTGCGTAACTTGGATAAGGCACGAGAGTTCTACCGGAAAGCGGTAAAAACATATCAGGCCGCTTACTCAATTATTGACCCCGAAGCCGAGCATGGCGTCGAGATGAGACAAGGTTACTTAAAAATGTTAAAGAGCATTCTTGAATATCATCTACTTGCCGCAGAACAAGCGGGCGCGCTGGCGGAGGTAGGAGAGATTAAAAGGCAGATAGCAAATCTCACGAAATGAGATTAGCAAGCTGCGCGCCCGGACGCTTCGATAGTTTGGCTCCCAACCATTTCTGTCCCTTCAATCCTGTGTGGCTTTCGCTCAACGCCGGTCAGTTCCGACGTTCAATTCCTCATCGCGTTAGCGCCACAGTACCTTAGTTCTTCGCAAACAACCGAAACGTCAAACCGATGGTCGCCGTGAACGGATAGCCCGGCGTGCCGTGAATGCGCGAAGGGTAGATGAAGCGATCTTCAATTGGATCGAAAGTGATTGGCGCATCCGTCAACAAACGCGACTCGAAAAAATTTTGCGTCTCGAAATAACGCTTGTTGGTCAGATTGTCGATGGCGAGGTTGAAGTCGAGCCAACGGCGCAGGCGCTTCGTTAAGCTGAAGTCCAGCACGTCATGGCCGGCGGCGCGGATCGAGGCGTCTTCGCCGTCGAGCCGGTAGTTGCTGATGTGGCGGTAGCGGAGCGAGCTGGTGAAGCCGCGATAATCAGACAGAGTGACGGCGGCGTTGGCGACCGTGTGCGGCGCGCTGTCGAGATAGACGCGCGGCCTTGTCCCACGAAAGAAGGCGTTCATCACGCGCGTCAGGCCGCCGTTAAATGAGAGATGCCGAGTCAACCCCACTGAGTTTTTCAGCTCGAAGCCGGAGGAACGGCTTGGTCCCTTGAACTCGAAGCTGCCGTCGTCGGGGATATAGACCTGCTCGTTCGAGCGGTCGATGAGGAAGAGATCGGCGCTCAAGGAAAATCTTCTGTGATTGTACGACGTGCCGAACTGATAAAAGTCAGTGGTCGAGATCGGCGGGCCGTCGGGTTGCTGCACGACGCCGCGTGCGTCTTGGCTACTGATGCCGCGCCCGTAGTTGAGATGAAACGTCACCGGAACATCATGCGAAGGCGTGTAAGCGACGCCGGCTTTGGGTTGCCAACGCCCGGCACGGCGCGTGCCGGAAAATTGCGGACTGACGAGATCATCGACGGAGAAGCGGAAGAAGTCGTAACGCAATCCGCCTTCGAGGTGCAGATGGCCGTCCAAGACATCGAGGCTCTGTTGTGCGTAGCCGGCGACATTCGTAACGCGCGCTCTGGCATCGGTCGTGACCTCGAATGGATCGCGCCCGCTGGTGCGGTAGAGGCCGACGTTGATTTGATTCGCGTGAAAGTTAGCTCCGGCGATGAGTAGTGCCGGGCGTCCGAAGATTTTGTAAGGCCGGAGATATTGCGCGTTGGCTCCCTCTTGCAAACGCGAGTCGTGCTGTTGAATCTCGTCGCCGTTGACGGGGTCGTTGAGAAAGAAAGTGAAGTTGGAAAAAAGATCGAAGAGCGAGCGACCGATGAAGCCGTCCAGCTTGAACACGTCGCCCGCCGCGCCTTCGTTGCGGTAGTAGGCCGCCAGCACGCCGGTCTTGATGCGCCCGCCGTTGTCCGGATCGATGAAGCCGAAGCGATCCAAACGCCCCGCCGCCACTTCGTCGAGCGGGATTTGCCCGGAAGAGAAAAAGTCATTGCGCCCGAAATTGAACTTGAGGCCGACCGCGCGTCGTTCGCTGAGGCGATATGTGTAATTGCCCGTCACGTTGTCGCGCCGGTAACGGAGCGGGCTGAGGAACGGCCCATCGGTGCGCGAGCCTTCGTAAGCCAAGAGCGCATCGGCATTGGCGAGCGCGGGGCTGTAAGCGATAAAGGCGCGGCCTGTGTCGAACGAACCGCCCTGCACGCGCAACGTCAGTTGATCGGGCAGCGATTCCTTCAAACGAATGTGGACAACGCCGAGGCCGGAAAAGTCGCCGTACTGCGCGTGGAACGGGCCGTTCAAAATGTCCACGTCTTGCACCAACTCCGGCGTCAGAGATTTCAACTGGCCGAGATAACCCTGCCCGTGTCCCTGCGTGCCTTGATTCTGCTGAAAATTATCGACCAAGATTTTCAAGCCGCCGCTGACGCCGCCGTGATCGAGGTTGAAACCGAAGCGTCGAATCTCTAGAGACTTGCCGCCGCCCTCGTGTTGCCCGGCGTTGATACCGGCGGCGAGCGTCTGCAAAAGCTGATCATCGCGCGCGAAGAGGCTGCTGCGATACACCGCATCGTCGCGCCGCTCCACGCCGGGGGCCAGAGATTCAGCCACAATCACGATGCTCTCGTGAATCGGATCGACGAGATAATTGATCTCGATGCGTAAATTTTCGGTGGCCTCGCCGGGGCTGATCGTCCTCGTCACAGTGTCGATATTCTTGCCAGTGACTTTAAGCGTGAGAGACGCGCCGCCTCCGTCCGGAACGACGAGGCGGAAACGGCCTTCAGCGTCGCTCGTCGTGGTGACTTCACCGGCGGCAGTCTCAGCCCGCACCGTCGCGCCGGGGACCAATTCGTCGCGCGAGGTGACGATCACGCCGGAGAGGACACGCGCCGTGACACTCGCTCGCCCAGCGTCTTGCACGGCGATGATGATCGTTAAACTAACGATGAGGGCTAAGACTTTTTTCATGTTCCCCCGGCAAGCACGGTAACTAAGCGGAACTTAAGTCAAGCACGTCAAGAAATCGGTGACACTCTTTTATTTTTCGTAGCACCGGCCAAGAGGACGGTGGTTGATGATTATGAGTTCAACTATTTCTTTGGTCTGCCCGATTGGCCTGCCGCCTTTCGACGCAGGCGGGTCGGAGGCGCAGCAGCGTGCGCGTGGGCGCGGCGGCTGGCGGTGTGTTCGGTGATGTGGCGCGCAGCCAGAGTGACGAAGAGCTTGCCGTGCTTCACCCCCTTCAGGCTCAACAGCCCATCGGCGAGCGTGCGGACTTCGCCCGTTCGCCCGCGCAGCACGATCACCTCCATACAATCGTCGTGATTGATGTGGACGTGCAGCACCGACACTACCAACCCGTGATGTTGGTGCTGCAACTCGGCCATCTGATCCATCAGCTCGTGCGCGTGATGGTCATACACGAGCGTCAGAGTGCCTAGCACCTCGCCTGCGACGTCTTGCCCTTCGAGCCGTGAGCGCACGAGCGCATCGCGGATCAGATCGCGCAACGACTCCGAGCGCGTCGCGTAGCCCTGCCGCGCGACCAATTGATCGAAACTCTCCAAGAGGTCGCTCTCGATGCTGACGCCGAAGCGTAAAACTTCACTCATCAGATTCGGTTGTCCCGATTGATAACACGAATTTTTATTTCGTGGCACACATTAGCACGGAATCACCCGTTTGTCTTCACTTTTTTCTCTCGCGACAAGGCCGCCCGCGCGAACGACGGCGCGTCTGTCGGGAGCGCGGGTGAGATGCTCATGTCCGGCTATAAAAGACTTGCCTGTGACTCTCATCTGCCGGACTCATGGCTGCCCCTATTATGCGCCACTTCTGAGGACGCTCTTGTCTCTTGTGAAGTCAATCGCTTTGAGCCGCGTCGAGCGATCTCCGCGCCGCGTCGGACAGAAGAACGTCGAGCGAAGAGTCGGCAGCGCGCGCCCGTTTCAGGTAGTCCGTGGCTTCGCGGCGTTTGCCCAGCGCGTTGTAGATCAGCGCGGCGTGGTAGTTGATCCGCGCGTCGCGCGTGTCCAGCCGTGTGGCTTCGTCGATGGCCCGCTTTGCTTCTTCGGGCAAGCCTTTCTTGAAGAGAACCCACGCTAGCGCATCGCACGTGTAGATGTCGGCGCGGCTGGCGCGCTCGCGTTGCGCGATGGCGAGGGCTTCGTCGAGCTTCACATCATGGTCGGCCCAGAAGCTCGCCAGTTGGCGTGAGTACGTTCCGCCAGACGCGCCGGCCTTTTCGATAAACTCGACCATCTCATACTGGCGTCGCGCCTCGTCGGGGCAACCCAGCTTGGCGTAGAGATCGCCGAGCGCGCCAGCGATATCGGGTAGAGGTACGCGCTCTTGAGCGCGCTGGTACCACTCAATCGCACCCGCCAGATCACCCGCCGCCACAGCCGCGCGCCCCTTGCCGGCGAAGGCTGCATGGTAGTTGGGGAAAATTAACAGCGCCTTCGACAAGGCGCGGTCGGCCTCTTTTGTGCGGCCCGCATTGATCAGCTCGTCGCCGAGCTGCACGTAGTACCACGCTACCCCCTCGGGATCGCGCGGATCAGCGGCCTTGATCGCGACGACCATCGCCTCGATTGCGCCTGCGGTATCGCCGTGCAAGTGTCGCAGGTAGGAGACGCGGGCATAGGCGGCGCTGTCCGGGCGGAGATCGACCATGCGTTGCGCGGATTCGATGGCCTCGTCGTACCGGCCCAGTTCGACGAGTGCGTCGGTCAGCGCGCCGTAGTTGTCGTGATCTTGCGGATTGAGGGCTTGCGCGCGACGAGCCGCCTCGAGAGCTTCGGCGAAGCGGTGATAAGTGAGCAGCAATTTGGCGCGTAGCTTGAGCGCGTCGTAGTCGTCGGGGGCGACTCTGCCGGCCTCGTTAAGCGCGGCCTCAGCACGGGCGTTGAAACTGAAGTCGCCGGTCTCGCGCGCCTTCTGCATGTAGGCTGCGGCGAGCAGGTTGTACCCTCGCGGATTAGCGGCGGCGCGCTGGAGCATACTTTGAGCCGCCCGAATGCGCGCGTCGGCGGGCGTTTGGTCTGCGGTCAACTCGCTCGGCATTGAGCGCGCCGCCGCTGCTTCTGGTTGCCGCCGGTTTGAAACCGCGCGCACAATGAAGATGGCGGCGGCGAATAGCCCGACCGCTGCTGAGACGATGATAACTTTTCTCGCCGCTCTCATTGCTCTGTCTTACCTTTGGAAAAGTGTTGAAGAGCGGAGAGCGGTGGGTGTTCCCCTCGCGCCCTCCGCTCCGCTTTTTAAGGATAGGCTGCCGCGCGTCGCTTATGGACGCGCCACTGTGCCTATCCGATGGTGTTCGTGCGGCTTGCCGGGCGGCACGTTGCCGGATTGCGGCACTCCTAGATAGGGGAAGCGATTAAGGTAAGGTACGTCATTGTCGGACACACCGTCTGACAGCGCGTTGTTCGGAAAAACGTTGAAGGCCGGCGTCAGCGGCGTGCCGCCGACGACGGCGCGCTGCGTGATCGCCGGCACGTCGTCGAAGACGCGCCGCCCGTTCGGGTAGCCCGCCAGATCGCCGCCGAGCAGTCCCAGCCGGGACGGGCTGCCGCTTGGCGGGATGGCGACGTTGAGGCGCTGCATCTCATGCGGTTGGCCGTCTGAGAGGAAGTTGGTGAAGCCGGGGATCAACCCAGCGGGAATGCCCGTCGCGAAGATCAGCACCAAGTCGTTGCGCGGTGGCGGCGGGATGTTAATGTTATTGGCCGGATTCGCATCAGCCGCCAATACTGCCTGAATCAGTCGGGGCAGTTGTGGATCGAGGATGAACGGCGCGAGTACCGCGTCGGTCGCCGGCGTCGTCGCGTTGAAGGTGTCCTTGAGGCGTAACGGAACGACCAACTCGTTGACGAGCGGGTTGGCAAGCCGGGAGACTTGGCGGAACGGCCCGGCGTTGAGCGTGATGCCTCGGCCTATGCCGACCGTCGGTCTGATGACTCTGGTCGTCTGCCGGCTGGTCGACGACCACACGCCGATCACGGCGTCAGGGTCTGTCACACTGGTCGGCGGCGTGGAGGTTCCTGTTAAGACTTGGATCGGGGCCTCGAAGGCGATGGTGTTGACGTTGAAGCCCGCCAGCCCGTCAATGCCGCCCGTGTCGCTGATGCCGCCGGAGGCGTAGTTGATCGTATCGAAGAGGCCGCCGACGTCGAGGTAAAACCCCTCGTCGCGCTGCCCGGCGAAGACCCGCGCGCCGCTCGCCAGTGTGCGGATCGCCGGCTGACCGAGGTTGCTCTCATACGTGCCAAGCTCTCCGTCGGTTCCCGTGGTTCTAATGCCGACGTGGCTCGGCGCAGTGGGCACATTGCTGGCGAGGATAGTTCCCCGGACCATGCCGTTAGTCGGCCCTTGAGCAACTCTCACGGTGTAGAACTGCTTTTCGTTCAAGTCAGGATCAGTGAGCGAGGTGATGAGCGGCTCTGTACCTTGAACGACCGGCTCTAACGGGCGGATGCCGGCGAGCGCCTCGTTGGGCGCGGCCAGACCGAGGACGCTATCCCCGTTCTCGAACCGCGTGGTGAAAGTGAATTGATAAGTGATGTCTTCGACGCCATCGCCGGTGTTATCGATCTTGATCTCGTACAGCACCGTGTCGTCGAAGCGATAGAAGTGTGGCCCGCCCGAAGGCTCCTCGAACGGTATCCAGTTGGCGATCAGCGTGACGAAGCCCTGCCGCCCTGCTTCGTAGCTGCGGAAGGCGTAAACGTCCGTGTTGTCGGCCAATGGATCGCCGGTGATCAGTGGGGCCTCGCGATGGCTCGACGCCTGCGTGGGCTGATTGGCCGGGCCGTTGACGAGCAGCGAAGCCGCCAGCGCGCCGATGGCGGCGATGATTAGTAATCCTCTGGTAAACCTTGATCGCATCTGTGTGCCTCCTTTGGCATGACCTGTGGTCCCGCTCAGGGACGGGGCAAGCTGTAAAGCTCATGAATTGCCGCGAAGCGCGCCGGCAGTGCCGGGACGCACTCCTCGATTGCCAGTTCGCGGCGCAAGTTGAATGTCGTTACTCCGTCGTCGCGGCGCTGCCCTTAGCTTTACGCCGGCGCGCGGCGGCGGCTCCCGCCAAGCCAGTGCCGAGCAAGAGCAGCGTCGCCGGTTCGGGTATGACTTGGGCCTGCGTGACGTTGTCGCCCGAAATGTTCAGCGTGAACGTGCCGGACGTGAAGTTGAAGTCGGCGAACGTGAACGGAACGCCGAAGTCATCATTTGCAAAGAAAAAGCCCTCGCTTAAGTTCGCGCCGGGCAGCAACGGCAGCGGCGTGACGCTAAGGAAGTAAACGCCGGGATCGAGTAAGAGATTCCGCATGGCGATGAACGGAAGCAGCCCGTTAAAGTCAGTGGCGATGTCAAACGTGTCGCCGTTAGGCTCAAAGAATGACAGTGCCGCATCGAAGCTCGATGTCAGATTGACCGTCACGACAGACGGGGCCGAACCGCTGACGGTGAAACTGAAGAGAGCGACGGGATTGCTCACGCTCGACGAACCGTTGAAGGTGAACGAATCGGCCCGCGCGCCGGGCGCGGCGCAACCGAACGCCACGAAGAGCGCCAGCGTGAGCCAGATGTTGCGTGTGGCAAGCATGGAATGATCCTCCTGCTGGTTGGGAAAAACGCGCTGTGATGCAAGTCGCGCGAAAGAGCGCACTGCCTTGCTCCTGCCGTCGGGTTCACAGCGCGACGACGGCGCTTGTCTTCGTCAGACAGAAAACGCTCCGCCTGACAGTCAATAAAATGTGGAACGGGCTAAACATATTTGGCTATCCGTGTTGTGCTATCCAAATATGATCTTTTACCGATTTATGCATCACGGTTCTATGACCTTTTAGCAAGTTATTCATCACGGCTGCCCGAACCGCAAACGATACTCTTGCGAGTTCATAAAGCCGTCGACCATCACGCGCGGACTCTCGCCGCGCCGCCCGATGGCGTCGAGCCAATCATTGAAACCGCCCGGCTCCGGTGTCCGCCGCAAGTAGCCGTAGTACTGCATCGCCACAAACGCGCGATTAAACTCTGCCGCACTCACTTCGTCCGACTCCACCACCGTCCGCAACACTTGTGCGCGCGTCAGCGCCCCGCTGCCGAGACGACTCACCAAGTCCGCCCGCGTCAGCGTGACTTTCGCCCCGCCTTCCGGGTTCGCCGGGTCGGGCGTCGTGATGGATGGCAGGCCGTAGCGGTCGAGCAAGGCGGCGACGAAGGCGGTGTCCGAGAGCGCGTCGAAGCGTTGGCGAAACTCCGCCCGCTGCGTGAACGCGACGGGGAATGCTGCCCGCCGCGCGGAGGTGTCAGCGGGCGTCTGCCCCGTCACCGCGCGCATGTCTGCGACGATCTCCGAGTACTCAGCGAGGCGGTCGAAGGCGACACGGTAGAAGGTAAAGACGTAGAAGCCCTTCAAGCGAAACTCCGGCGAGCCGAAGAATGAGGAACTGACGAGGATGCGGTCGCAGCCTGCCGACCCGCTGTTCGGATCAGTGTTGAAGGGATTGGGGCAACCGTTCAAGATCGCTGACCAAGGCTCGGTCGCTTCCGGCTCGCGCGAGAGGAAATCTAAATAGTGCTGGCGCACGAAGAAGGGCGTCGTCAAGATCGGGTTCGCTGCTCCCGCCGTATCGTTGTCGGTAATTATTACCGTTGCGCTGTTCTGTGTGCCGAGCGTTGCGCCCGCCGGCTCGCTCAATCTGATTTGGAAGGTCTCGTTCCCTTCGACATGTGCGTCGTTGATAAGCGAGATGGCGAAGGTCTTCAGCATCTCGCCGGCGGCAAAGCGCAACGTATCCACCGTCGTCGCGTAATCGCAGCGGGCGTAAGCCGTGCCGTTCACTACGTCGCAACGGATTGCCGCCGGATCGTCAATCGTCATGTAATTCACGGTGGCCGCGCCGGATGTGTCGCTGGTGCGCGTGACGGTAATAAGCGCACTGCCCGCGCCTTCGCTAAAGCTGTAAGTGGCTTGGCCGAACTGCACGCTGGCTGGCATGGGCGTCGGCGTGGGCGTTGCGGTCAGACGTTGCCAGTCGGGATAAATGTCGTCCGCCGAATTATTGGTGATGTTCGTTCGTCCGCTGCCGGCGGCGCTGATCACGAAAATGTCGTTGTTGATAATCTGGCCGCCAACGAGATCGCCGGCCATGAAGACGAGTTTGGTTCCATCGGGGGACCAAGCGGGCACAGTCTCTTCTCGGCTACTGCCAGAGAGCCGCATCTGATTGCCGCCGTCGGCATTCATCAGGTAAATCTCGTAACGGCCATTGCGGTCGCTCGCGAAGGCGAGTTGCGCGCCATCGGGAGACCAAGCAGGGAAGGCATCGTCCGCGTCGTTCCGCGAGACGTTCGTCTGGTTGCCGCCGTCCGCGCCCATCAGGTAGATCTCGAAATCGATGTCGCGGTCGCTGGTGAAGGCGAGCTTCGCGCCGTCCGGCGACCAAGCGGGGAAGGCGTCGTTCGCTTCATTTTGGGTCAGATTCGTTTGGCCGCCGCCGGTGGCGCTCATGACGTAGATTTCTTCATTGCTATCGCGGTCGCTGGTGAAGGCGAGTTTGCTGCCGTCGGGTGACCACGTGGGATCGAATTCGCCAGCTGAATTGCTGGTCAGGCGCGTCTGATTGCTTCCGTCGGCGTTCATCACGTAAATCTCTTGATTGCCGTCGCGGTCGGAGATGAATGCGAGCTTCGTTCCGTCGGGCGACCACGCCGGATCGAAGTCTTCCGCTTGATTCATGGTGAGCCTGATGGGGTTGGTCCCGTCGGCGTTCGTGACGTAGATTTCGTAATTGCCGTCGCGGTCACTGGCGAAGGCGATCTTGCCGTTGCTGCCCGCGAGTTGGACGAAGGGCGTTGCCGGCGGCGCAGCAGCTATTAAGGCAGAGAGGGAGACGGCGACTACGGAGAGTGTAGTAAGAACAAACGCCCAGTTCATGTTGGCTTCCTTTTACGCGCTTCTAGTTACACGACCGGACGACGCGCCCGGCAATCGCCGCGTGTGTGGCAATTGGTAGAGCAAGCAACAGCCTCAGCCGCACGCAAAGGGAGAGCCTACGGGAAAACGTTCAAAGCTCGGTTGAACTAACGATACCTAAAGAGGCAAATTTTGTATGTACGTTTGTGTACCTTCCGTTTCAAGAAATGATTGATGAACTATTGAGAAGGTATGTTGGAAGATTCAACCTAACGACAACCTATACCTGTTGGTAAGCAGACAACTATTCGCTGGATGTGCGAAAAGTAGAGACGGGCGCGCCCATAGCCGACAGACAATCAGGCCTATCAATTCTGAAGGCAGCGTGAGCATGGCAAAATCTCTCGGCGGAGTGATTAGCCAACTGACGCTGCCTTTGCCTTCGTTCGATTTCAGCCGGGCGTTTTAACTCCGCTTATTGGCCGGCGCGGTGGACTCTTTCTTTTTCGAGTCGCCGCTGCCGCCGCTGCTCTGGCCGCTGGCGTTAACTAAGTTGATTGGCGCGGGATAGCCCTTGCCTTTGAGCGCGGCGATCTCGACGACGATCTCTTTCTGGCCTTTGATCGAGCGCGTCATGCGCGGGGCTTCCGCCTCATTGCTTTGCTGATTGGCATTCTTGTTCGACGCATTGGCATTGCCCGGCGAGGCAGAAGCATTAGCGTTGCCGTTAGAGTTGCCATTAGCGTTGTCATTACGGTTGGAGTTGCCATTCATAATGGCAGTGCCGACGCCTTCAGCCGGGTTGCCCTGTGCGTCGCGGGCCATTTGTTCGAGGGCGTCTAATGCTTTCCGGCGTTCAGCTTCGGTCAATTGCTCGAACGAGACGCCGTGCGCCCCCAAGACCGCGCGCAAGTTCTCTTCCGTGTTGGTCCCCCGATCATACACGTCGCGATAGATGTGCAATTTGCTGTCTTCGACGACGATGGTTTCATAACGCAACTCGACCGGAATGGGGTTGTTGAGTTTGACGTTCTGTGTTTCCGCGCGTTGTTGCGCGTAAGTCTTGATCTCGGCTTCGGTCAACTCCGCGCCGCCGATGTCGGCCAGCGTGAGCGCGAAATTGCGCGCTTGCGGATCGGTCAGGCCGACGCAGCCATGCGAGGCGAACGTGCCGATCCGCGCGGGCGCTTTGCCGCCGTGAATCAGCGAGGGCAAACCAATCGGAATCTTGAGCAGGCCGAGCGGATTTTGTTTACTGCCTGCTTCGACCGTCTTCAGTCGCTTTTCAGCATCGACCCACGGCTCGTCGGGCCGCGTCCACGTCGGGTTGAAAATGATAGTGTCGGCCTTTCGCAAGCCTGTCGGCAAGGGAAACTCTGGATAGCCGATGCCGATTTTGTAGGTCTTGACGAGTTGGCCGTTCTCGAACACGTCCATGCGATAGGCGGGCGCGTTGACGATGATGCGCGTGTCGGTCGGCACGGAGTTCGGCTGGCCGGACGTGTTGGCGACGCCGCTCGCGCCGTTGCCTGCGCCACCTCCACCGCTCCACCGCTCGCGTACGAGCGCGGCCAACTGCGGATACTTCTCCGCGCCGATGGCTCCCTTGATCTGCTCTTCGGCGCGCGTGGTCGCGGCAGAGGTCGAGCCGCTGTAGTCCGTTTCCGTGTAAGACTCACGCAAGTTGCCCACCGCCTCGCCTGCCACGCGGCGCAAATTCTCAACCTGCTCGTCGGTCAGTTGCAGCCGCGATTTCAACTCGCCGGCAAAACTCTCGTCGGTGAAGAGCGCGTCCAAGACCGGCAACGTCACCGGCATGTTCATCGCCGCCGTTTCGTCTGCGACGGAAGGCGTCGGCGACATCACTGGCGTGGACGCTCCCGTTGGCTGATTGCTGTTGACCGTCGAAGCGGGCTGCGTTTGACAGCCGACCGCGAACAGAAAGAAAGACAAGGCGGCTAACAGGCTCGCCGTGCGTCGGGATTTTTCCATGCTGTGCTAACTCCCCTCTCTGACAAATGCGTTGACGACCGTTGATGACATGACGCGCTGGCGACCTTCGAGAATGTTTTCCCATCCGCACAGCGGCACATCCGCTAACACCACAGCAACCGACGTTCCGATCATCCTGCTCCGCAAATTCCTTCGTTCATCTTCCCGGCTCGCTCACACGCGCACGGCCTTGCACCATAAACGAACGCCGCCTGTAAACATTCAATGCCACACGAAAAAGACAGGAGGCAGATGGCAGGAGTAGGAGGCAGTCAAAACAATTCAGTTCTCACTACTTCTTGTTCTTGCCCCTGCCTCCTGCTCCTGCCGTCTGCCTCCTGTACTACTTTCTCCCGCCGAGGAGCGGATAAGGATTGACGTTGGCCCCGTCCCAGTAGCGCTTTGGATCGGAGACGAGTGAGATGGAGAAGTGCAGGTGGTAATTGCCCGGCGTGGCGTTGCCCGTATCGCCGACATAACCGATCACTTGGCCGCGACTGATGGCCTGCCCCTCCGCGAGGCCGTCGGCATAGCGTTCCAGATGCGCGTAGTAATAAACGACCTTTTGATCTGCGCCGAGTTGATAGATCGTGATGCCGCCGGGAATGCTATTGAAGAGTTTGACAATCGTGCCGGCGGCGCAGGCCAAGACGGGCGTGCCGCGCGGGGCGATGATGTCGATAGCATTGTGCGTGCGACCTTCGTTGCGCGCATCGTTGTAAGTGTCTTGCAAATCTTCGGCGCGGACGCCGGCCACCGGAATCAGCAGAGACTCCGCGACGCCCTCCGGCAACGCCGAGACGGGAGCCGGCGGCGGCGACGGCGACGGCAACGGTGGAGCCGACAGCGGCGTAAACGCGCTGGCTGGCGCGCCTTGTGGCGGCGTGGCGGACGCGGCAGGCGCAGCAGTTTCGTCAGACGCAGACGGGAGCGGCGGCTCAATCGGCATCACCAACTGCGGCGTGTGCTGCGCGCTCAACGCCCAGACCAACGCAATCACGGGAACGAAGAGGGCGGCGGCCACCAACAGAACGCGCACTCGCGGATGCAGCGACATAGCGCTCTTTATAACATCGGAAAGAGCAAGGATGAAGGCGGCTCGCAGGTTTCGAGTTTCGAGTTTCGAGGCTCCGAGCAGAAGAACAGTTTTCAACTCGAAACTCGAAACCCGAAACTCGAAACTAAAAGTTTTCATCCTTGCTTTTAACGTCGAGCGATTTTCTGTTTTTCAATCCACACCCCACTTGGAAAAGAGGGGTGACACAGCTAGACTCTACGAGTTTGATATTTCGCCGCCGACTGCGGAAAAGGATGATAGCGCCACTCAGAATACCCCGCAGCCAGCGGCGGGTAAGATTTTTTCATTCACGCGCGCCGCGAGTGCAAATCGCAACAACAGCTTTCGCCGCGCGCTCAACTTTAGCAGGAGGGACACACCCATGTCGGAAATCTGGGACGACCGCCGGAAGACTTTGGAGAACGAGTATTTCAATCGCAAGGAACGCGAAGCTATCGAGAAGCTACGCGGCGAGATGAACGCTGAAGAGCAAGCGGCCGCCGCACCGCAATGCCCACGCGGTCACGGCGCGCTCACGCTCATCAAGCACGAGGAGATCGAGATTGATCGCTGCGGTAATTGCGGCGGCGTCTGGCTCGACGCCGGCGAGTTGGAGCGCTTGACTGAACGCGAAAAAGGTTCGTGGGCCTCTCGCTTCGTCAAGAGCTTCACCGGCTGAACGGAATTTTTGATTTGCGATTTTTGATTTGCGATTTGTCGTCTCGCCGCACTGCTCAAGATTTGAGATTTCAAATTTGAGATCAAAGCTATTAAAGAGCAGCACGGCTCTTCCAAATCGCAAATCAAAAATCGACAGTCTCTCAATCGCAAATCAAAAATCGCAAATCAAAAATTCAGATGTCTTCTATCATCCGCGCCCCGCGCGGCGCACAACTCAGTTGCAAGGGCTGGCATCAGGAAGCTGCGCTGCGCTGCTTGATGAATAATCTCGATGCGGAAGTGGCCGAGCGACCGGAGGATTTGGTCGTCTACGGCGGCAAGGGGAAAGCTGCGCGCGACTGGCCGGCGTTTCATGCCATCGTGCGCGAGTTGCAGCAGATCGAGAATGACGAAACGCTGTTGGTTCAGTCCGGCAAGCCGGTCGCGGTCTTTCGCACGCACGAGTATGCGCCGCGCGTGCTGATCGCAAACTCAAACCTCGTCGGCGCGTGGGCGACGTGGGACCAATTCCATGAACTAGAGCGGCGCGGCTTGATGATGTACGGGCAGATGACCGCCGGTTCGTGGATTTACATCGGGACGCAGGGAATTGTGCAAGGCACGTTCGAGACATTCGCGGCGATGGCGGACAAGCATTTCGGCGGGACGCTCGAACGAAAGCTCGTCGTCTCCGGCGGGATGGGCGGGATGGGCGGCGCGCAGCCACTCGCGGCGACTCTGAACGGCGCGGTCTTTCTCGGCATCGATGTAGATCGCACGCGCATCGAGCGTCGCGTCCGCACGGGTTATTGCGACCGTCTCGCGCTCGATCTGGATGAAGCACTGCGGATTTGTGCGGACGCGCTCGAAGGAGGCCGCGCTTTGTCGGTCGGACTTGTCGGCAATTGCGCCGAAGTCTTGCCGGAGTTGGCACGGCGCGGCGTGAAAGTCGATGCAGTGACGGATCAGACGAGCGCGCATGATCCTTTAAATGGTTATGTGCCGGCGGGCATCTCGCTCGAAGAAGCTGAAGAGTTGCGCCGCAACGATCCGCAAGGTTACATCGCGCGCTCGACCGCATCGATGGCGCGGCACGTCGAAGCGATGCTTGCGCTTAAGCGCGCGGGCGCAATCGCCTTTGACTACGGCAACAACATTCGCAAGTTCGCTTTCGACGCCGGCTGCCGCGACGCTTTCGAGATACCCGGCTTTGTTCCCGAATACATTCGCCCGCTCTTCTGCGAAGGCAAAGGCCCCTTCCGCTGGGTCGCCCTCTCCGGCGACGCGGCAGACATCCGCCGCACTGATGATCTCGCGCTTGAGTTGTTTCCCGAAGACCGCACCCTGAATCGCTGGTTCAGCCTCGCCCGCGACCGCGTGCAGTTTCAAGGCTTGCCCGCGCGCATCTGCTGGCTTGGCTACGGCGAGCGCGCGGAGATGGGCGAGGCCATCAACGAACTCGTCAAACGCGGCGACCTCGCAGCGCCCATCGCCATCGGTCGCGATCACTTGGACACCGGCTCCGTCGCCTCGCCCTTCCGCGAGACCGAAGCCATGAAAGACGGCTCCGATGCAATCGCCGACTGGCCGATCTTGAATGCCCTCTTGAACACTGCGAGCGGCGCGTCGTGGGTCTCGTTTCATCATGGCGGCGGCGTCGGCATCGGCTACTCGCTCCACGCCGGCCAAGTTTCCGTCGCCGATGGGACCAGTGAAGCCACACGCCGCTTGAACCGCGTGCTGACAAACGATCCGGGCATAGGCGTCGCGCGACATGTTGATGCGGGCTACGAAGAGGCCGAACAGACGGCACGCGAGAAAGGTATTAAAATTCCGATGCTCTAAGCCGAAGTTGCGCGGAAACGAGAACATGAATCTATCACGCAGACTCTTACCTCTCTTCATCTCGCTTCTTGCTTTAACTGCCCATGCACAGGCCGTCGCGCCGGCGCGAACGGTCGAAACGGTGCGCTTCGAGAGCAAGCTCGTCGGCAGGGCGTTGCCATACAACGTCGTGCTGCCAATTGATTACCACGCGCCGGAACAGAAGATGACACGGTATCCGGCGCTGTATTTACTGCACGGGTTCACCGGGAGCTATGACGATTGGCTGAAGCGGACGCGGTTGGCCGATTACGCGAAGGCGTATCGAATGATCGTCGTGACGCCGGAGGGCGAGAACAGTTGGTACACGGACAGCGCGGGCGTGCCGCGCGATAAATTCGAGACTTACATCATCGAAGAATTGATCCCCGATGTGCAGAAACGTTTCCGCACCGTCGAGGCGCGCGCGGGGCGCGCGGTCGCGGGGCTGTCGATGGGCGGTTACGGCGCGCTGAAGTTTGGCGTTAAGTATCCCGACAAGTTTGCATTGGCCGCATCGATGAGCGGCGCGGTCGGCGCGGCTTCGTGGCGCGACGAAAACGATCTCGCGGCGGCCTCGCACCTGCGCCATTCGCTCTTGCAGACTTTCGGCGGGGCCGGGCATCCGACGAAGGCGGCCAATGATCTCTTCCGGTTGGTGCGCGAATTGCCCGCCGAGCGGCTCGCGCAACTCCCGTTCTTCTATTTCGACATCGGCACAGAGGACGCGCTGCGGCTGCTTGCGCCGAACCGCGCGCTGGCCGATCTCTTCGTCGAGCGCAAAATTCCACACGAGTATCGCCAACTGCCCGGCGGCCACAACTGGCGTCTGTGGGACCAACAAGTGCAAGAAGTTCTCCGGCTCGCGGTGCGAAAGATGAGCGAACCGGCACTTGAAAAATAGTCAGGCCCGCCTTTCAGCATTTGCCGTTCACCAACTACTATTCGCTTCATGCTCCATTTCGCCATTCACACAGCCCGCGAGGCCGGACGCATTCTGGCCGAAAAGTTCGGGCGGGTTGCGCTCGAAGTTTCGCACAAGGGCGACATCGATCTCGTGACCGAAGCTGACTTGGCTGCCGAGCAATTGATCGTCGAGCGTATTCAGAGTTATTACCCGCGCCACGCGATTCTTGCTGAAGAGGGCGGCGCGGTGGTGCGCGAGGGCGGGCAGGACGAACACAAGTGGATCATCGATCCGCTCGACGGGACGACGAACTACGCGCACGGCTATCCGTGCTTCTGCGTCTCGATTGCGCTGGAACGTGCGGGCGAGATCGTCGTCGGAGTGATCTACGATCCGCTGCGTGATGAATTGTTCGCGGCGGAACGCGGAGCGGGCGCGACGCTGAATGGGCGGCGTATTCGCGTCT
The DNA here is from genome assembly GCA_030859285.1 of Acidobacteriota bacterium. Lineage (GTDB taxonomy): Bacteria > Acidobacteriota > Blastocatellia > Pyrinomonadales > Pyrinomonadaceae > JACCRA01. Next base: position 20,960 of record JALZKK010000402.1, read on the forward strand.
CGAATGTCGAAGATTTGAACCGCGCCCTACTCTGCACCGGCTTTCCCTACGACGTGCGTGATCGCGGCGATTTCGCGCGCCACTTCACTAACTTCATCATGCACGCGCAAGCCGTCCGCCGCGATGGTTCTGCCGCCCTCGATCTGGCCTACGTCGCCTGCGGACGCTTCGAGGGTTTTTGGGAAGAAGGCTTGCGCCCGTGGGACGTGGCCGCCGGCGCGCTCCTCATCGAAGAAGCGGGCGGGCGCGTCTCCCGCTACGATAATTCGCGCTATGACATCTACGCGCCGCCGATCATGGCGAGCAACGGCCTCGTCCACGAACAAATGATGCGCGTGCTGGCGATGTAAAAAAGTTTCGGGTTTCGAGTTCCGAGTTAAAACCAAGACTGTTCTTCAACTCGGAACTTGAAACCCGAAACTCGAAACTCGAAACTTGTTCCAAGCTCTGCTTGAAACGCTTGCCGCAGTGGACTATGCTTCGCCTGCGATTGCTCGTCCTTGAAATTTTCGCTCTTGCCTGACATTTTCCTCATCGGTAGATTGTCTTGCTTTTTGTTGTTCAATGCCACTGCCCGGCTGTGATTGCAACCGCTATCTCTAAAGGTTTTCGTTATGATCCAAATCGCCATTTCACGCTTCGTTTATCGCGCCACAATTGCGCTCTTGTCACTCACGATGTTCGTCCTTGCGCCCGTTACAACGCTCGCGCAAACGCCCGCGCCGGCGCAGGGGACCAATCCAGCTTCAGAGCGCGGCATTATATTGTCGGGGGATGCGCCCAAGCCGGCGGCGACGCCGCGCGCCGGTCAAACCGGAGTCGTTGAGAAGCCGGAGTTAGTGTTGCAAACCGGCTATCAATTCTTCGGCGCGCTCGGCGTCGCGTTCAGCCCGGACAACCGTCTGCTGGCGACGACTACTTTCAACAGCAACGCCGTCAAACTGTGGGAGACGGCGACGGGACGCGAGCTACGCACGCTCGCGAGCAGCGCGAACGCCGGCGCGGGCTACCTGAACATTCTGACCGGAGTCTCGGCAGTCGCGTTTAGCGCGGACAGCCGACTGCTTGCCACCGGCGGGCGCGACAATTCGCTGACGCTCTGGGACGTGACGAACGGGCGCGAGTTGCGAACCTTCGACGCGCAGGCTGCGGCGGCGGCAAACAATTTGGCGGCTCTCGCAGGAACCGGCGTGACGGCGCTCGCCTTCACGCCCGACGGGCAGAGATTGATCTCAATGGGCGACGCGCTGCGCGTGTGGGACGTGGCGACGGGCCGCGCCCTGCAAACAC
>JALZKK010000014.1 GCA_030859285.1 Acidobacteriota bacterium
GCAGCCACGATGTCTCCGCCGAAGAACAAAATGACGGCGATGACGAGGCCGAGGATCATGACGAGGGCGTAGTTGGCGGCAAAGCCGGTCTGCGCGGCGCGGAAGAGATTCGACATCAGGCCGCGAACGAAATAAGCGATAAAATTGACGAGGCCATCGACGACGCGGTTATCGAAGATGCCGGTGAAATTGCTCAAGCGGCGCGTCAGCCAAGCTGTACCGTTCACCGCGCCGTCAATGCCGCGCGAGTCAACGGCATAGACTCCGCGCGCGGCATCCATCGTGCGGCGCGTAAAGAGCAGGCCGTAGAGTTCATCGATCCAATACTTGTTGTAACTCGCGCGATACAGCGCGCCCATCCGCGCGGCCCAGACGCCGGGTAAATGCGGCTGCTTGACGTAAAAGAGCCACCCCAACCCGATGCCGATGGCGGCGACGATGAGCGAGATGCTAATGAACAACCACTCCGCCGCCGTGTGGCTGCCGAGCGCGTGTTCGGCGGCGTGTGCGAGATTGAAGCCGGTGTCGCCGTAAGGCGGGCGCGCCGTCTCCGTGCCGGTCACGGTGGGAGCAGTAGAGGCGATCAGCCCGGCGGTCTCTGCATTCACGCGCGCGTGTTCCGCCTCTGCGCCATGCGGTTGATTGAAGTCGCCGGTCGCCGGATTCCAGATCACCGGATCGAGCCAGTTGACGACGTTCGCGCGTCCCCCGACGTGTGCGCCGCCGGTGAAGGCGGGACTGATGCCGACGAAGCCGCCGACCACAGCCAGCGGAATCCACATCGACGGCGGCGACTCGTGCGGCATGTGCGTGCCGTGTCCGTGCGGTGCGCCGTGCAGGTCGTGTTCGCCGGGCATTGTTTGATGTGTGTGCAGATCGGCGTGCGGCTCGCCGACGTACTCGCCCGGCTCATGGCGCGGGCGGTCGCCGGCAGCTTCGATGCGCGCGTCGTGTGGCTTCGCTTGTTCGTTGTAGCCGTGCGCGTGCGCTTCGTCGGCTTGCCCGCCGGCTTCCGCGTCTAAAAATCTCTCACGCCCCCAGAAGGTCATGGCGACAAGCCGCGTCATGTAAAACGCCGTGCAGGTCGCGGCAATCGTCGCGATGAGCCACAGCAGCCAACCGAAGGGGATGTGTTCGGTCGAGACCGTCTGCCACAGAATTTCGTCTTTCGACCAAAAGCCCGAAAACGGAATGATGCCGCAGATCGCGAGCCAGCCGGCGAGAAAAGTCAGATGAGTAATCGGCATGTACTTTCGCAAGCCGCCCATCCGCCGCATGTCCTGTTCGTGGTGCATTCCGTGAATCACCGAGCCTGCGCCGAGAAACATCAGACCTTTGAAGAAGGCGTGCGTCATCACGTGGAAGATGCCGATGGCGAACGCGCCGACGCCGCACGCGAGGAACATGAAGCCGAGTTGTGAGACGGTCGAATAGGCGAGAACTTTTTTAATGTCGTTCTGCGTGATGCCGATGGTCGCGGCAAACAGCGCGGTCAGCGCGCCGACGACCGCGACGACGAGCATCATCGTCTGCGAGTGTTGGAAGATAACGTTCGTGCGCGTCAGCATGTAAAGGCCCGCCGTCACCATCGTCGCCGCGTGAATCAAAGCGGAGACCGGCGTCGGCCCCGCCATCGCGTCCGGCAGCCACACGTACAGCGGTATCTGCGCCGACTTGCCGCACGCGCCGACGAACAATCCCAAAGCGATCCAAGACATCAACCCAAACGTGCCGAGGAACTCAATCGGGAATGTGCGCGCCTGCTCGAAAACTTGCGTGTACTGCGTCGTCCCGAACGTCGCGATAATGCCGAAGACGGCGAGCGCGAACCCAAAATCGCCGATGCGGTTCGTGATGAAAGCCTTCCGCGAAGCGTCGCCCGCCTCCTTGCGGTCGAAGTAATAACCAATCAGCAGATACGAGCAGAGTCCGACGCCCTCCCACCCGACGAACATCATCAGGAAATTCGATCCCATCACGAGGACGAGCATCGAAAACATGAACAGCCCCAGATACGCAAAGAACCGATAAAAGCCCGCGTCGCCGTGCATGTACCCCGTCGCAAAAATGAAGATGCACAAGCCCACGCCCGTCACGATCAGCATGAAGACGGCGGATAGCGGATCAAGTTGATAGCTCCATTCGACATCGAGCAATGAACTCTCACCTATCTCTGTGCGTCCGTCATTAAGCTGCGAACTTAACGTGTCTTCCCGACCTTGTGTAATCTCCACCGCCCCGCCCGGAATCCACGTATAACAGATGCCGTCCTGACTCGTCACATACGGCGCGGGCCACATCGCATGTCCGCCGTAGCCATACGACCAGACCGCCGCCACGCTCAACAAAAACGCCAACGCCACCGAACCGACCGCAATCGATCCGACGACCGTTTCTGAAAAGCGCAGCTTGCGCCCCAACAACCCGTTGACAGCAGCGCCCGCGAGAGGTAACAGCGGAATGAGCCAGATCAATCGATGCATAAGTTCAAGATGTTATGACTGTCCTTTTAGACCCGCTTACGCGCGGTCTGCCTAATCAATTCTGTTATCCGATCTGGATGCTTGCCGCCGTTCAATTCCGCAAGCAAATGCTCAGGGAAGCTCTGATAACGCTCGCCCCACCATTTCTTCTGCTTGTTGTCCCAGATACGCCAACCCTTGCTCGCCTCAGCTTTTGCCACGAATCTGTTTTTCGGCTTACCCACTACTCACGTCCGACTGTGGTCTAACGCCCGCCATCAGCCGCCGCGTACACAACCTGATGAGCGGCAAGTCTTGCGGATGAAAGCAACGCTATTCGCGGTCGGCTGCATGGCGTTGTTATGTGGCGCGTTCGCTGCCACCCGCTCCTTTGCTATGTAGTCTCTTGCAGATTAAACGAGAGCTGATATTTCACCAACTTCACATTAGCAAGTCCTCTCGCAGCAAAGACTACTCTCGAATCAAAGCTCGACGCGATTAAAATCCCCCGTACATTTTGTTCAGAAACCGATAAACAACCTATGTAGCCTAACAACTGCCCAAGCGCATTATCTTTGGCTTTACCTGCTTTCAATTCAATCACTACTAACTGATTGTTTCCATCTCTCGCTAATAGATCAATTCTTCCCGCCTCAGTTTGATACTCGATGCCATTCTCAACGAGAGAGAGACCAGATTCGATTTCACTCACACTAGCGGCAAGATACGAATGTAAATCCTTTTCTAAAGAGACGCTGGCTTCAATGGATTCTTCAACCTCAGCCTCGATTTCTTCGGGATCGCTTTCTTCGTTTCTTTCGGCTGAGATTCCGGGGACTTGTATCTCTCCCGTCTTAATCTTGGACTTGTACCAAGCATAATGTGTCTTTTGCCATTTGCTTGTGGGAAAATGTTGTCTTACCAATGAAGTAAGCTTCTCGTAAGAGGGAAATCCGCCTTCCGCCATGCAGGTTTCAATAACAAGCTCTTTGATTGTTCTGTAGTAACTCATCTTTTCAACCTACATCTGGCGAAGCCACATAACTACCATTTCAACAGATCGATCTTGTCCAAAAAGATCGTCTCACGATTGCGGTAGAGCGCGATGACGATGCCGAGGCCGATGGCGGCTTCGGCGGCGGCGACGACGATGATGAAGACCGTGAAGACTTGCCCGGCGACGGCGTTCATGTTGCCGGTGTCTTGCAAGTAACGAGAGAAGGCGATGAAGTTCAAATTGGCCGCGTTCAAGATCAACTCGACCGACATGAAGATGACGATGATGTTGCGCCGCGTCAGCACGCCCGCGACACCGATCACAAAGAGCAGCGCGGCGATGACTAAAAACTTCGACAAGTCTGGATGGCGGATGCCTTCCAAGATCGCTGCGCCCCGGCCCGTCGGGGCTTCTTGGAGAAAAAATGCAAAGGCGGGAACGATGAAATTATACATGTGCGAATCGACTCTGGAGCGTGTGCGCCGTCAAGCCTTTTTCAGTATCGCGATCTGTCCGGCGTGATAGAGGTCGTGCTGCAGGATGCCGTGCAGCGTGACGTAATGCGTGACGCCGCCGCCCGTCATTCTGTCTTGTTCGCGGCCTAAGAAATCGTCTAGCTGCGCGTCGGTCAAGCTCTCGGTGACACTCTGCAATTGGGCGTGCCGCTCTTCGAGCAGCCTGAGAGTTTCTTGCCACGCCGCCGGACTCATCTCGGCGACGGCAGGCCAGTCTCCTTCATCCGGCAACGCGACATGCTGGCCGGTTAGACGCTGGCTGATCGCTCCTTTCCAAGCGGCGACGTGCAGCACGATCTCCCAAATGCTGTGTGCGCTAGCGACGGGTCGCGCCGCCGCCCGCTTTGCCGTCACTCCGTCGAGAGCTTCTTGCAGAGACGAACCGCACCATGCCTCCGCTTTGAAAGCGCGCTGCATTTGCTCTTTGATCCGAGCTATCTCAGACATGAGATTTCACCGCAGCTTCGGATTCGCCGGCGGGACTGCGCTGATTGACTTCGCTCGTCAATTCAGCCTCCGTCTGCGCCAACTCATTCAAACTTTCGGGGTCGAGATCGTCGGCGGCGCGTTCCTGCTTCGCCGTGCGCGCCAGCATCACCGAGCCGACAATGGCGACCAAGAGCAGCACGCTCGCGATCTCGAACGGCAACGAACCGAAGCGGTACAGGCTGTTGCCGACATCCTGCGTATCACGCGAAATCTTCATCGTGCGCGTCTCGGCGGGCGGCAAGTTTCGTACTTGCGCGGCGCGCTGTTCGGCGACTTCCGTCAGGACGACTGAATCTCGCTGGCGCAATCCTTCAAAGCCGCGCGGGATCGCGTAAACAACCAGGCTCAGCGCGAAGAGCGTCAACACGATGACCGAGGTCCAGACTTGTAGCGGGCGATTGAATAATCCTTCCTG
>JALZKK010000032.1 GCA_030859285.1 Acidobacteriota bacterium
GCCTCTGGATAGAGCGAAAACCCGATCCGCGCCCTGTAAGGGACGCGAGGAGACCGTTTGGTAACGCAACGCCTCGCATAATGCCTCGCGCCCCTTCAGGGCGCGGAATCTCTGGGCATCGTTACCAGAGGCGGCGCGCTCGCCGCTTGCCACTGGCTACCTTCTCGCTGCCCCTTACGGGGCAAAGAGGTCGCACGCTCACCGCAATGATTCTATCTATTCGTGATCTCCTATTGCGCTATCCCATGATTTACGGCTCGCTAAGTTTTGCCTTCAACACTTCATTGACCAGCTTCGGGTTCGCTTTGCCTTGCGAAGCCTTCATCACTTGGCCGACGAAGAAACCGAAGAGCGTCTCTTTGCCGGCGCGGTATTGCGCGAGCTGTTGCGGGTTAGCGGCGATCACTTCGGCGGCGAGGCTTTCGATCTCGCCTGCATCGCTGACCTGCGCGAGTCCCTGCTCTTCGATGATAACTGCCGCGCTCTTGCCGGACTTGAACATCTCGATCAGCACATCTTTGCCCTGCTTGCCGCTGATCTTGCCTTCGTCGATCAAACGCACGAGCGCGCCCAATTCTTCCGGCGCGATGGGCGACTCCGCCGCCGTGCGACCGGAAGTTTCCAATTCGCGCAGCAGTTCCGTCCTGATCCAGTTGGCCGCGCCGCGCGCATTGTTCGCCGCCTTCGCCGCCCGTTCATAATAATCTGCCAGCGCGCGATCTGAAGTGAACTGTGAAGCGTCGTTGTAAGACAGTTCGTACTCGTCCATGAAACGCTGGCGGCGCGCTTCGGGCAGTTCCGGCATCGCTCGACGGACTTGCTCGATGAAGTCCGGCGTGACGACGAGCGGCGGCAGATCGGGTTCGGGAAAATAGCGATAATCGTGCGCTTCTTCCTTCGAGCGCATCACGCGCGTCTCGCCCGCGCGCTCGTCCCACAGCCGCGTCTCCTGCACGACGCGCCCGCCGGATTCGATCAGTTTGCTGTGCCGCTCGATCTCAAACTCGATGGCCTTCTGCATGAAGCGCACTGAGTTCAGATTCTTCAGTTCGACTTTAGTTCCAAACTTCTCTTCACCAACGCGCCGCACCGAGATGTTGGCCTCGCAACGCAGATTGCCCTTCTCCATGTCGGCTTCGCTGGCTCCGATCCATTGCAGCGCGCGCCGCACGTAATTCACGTAATCGTAGGCCTCCCAAGACGTGCGAAAATCCGGCTCGGTCACGATCTCGGCGAGTGGCGTGCCGGCGCGGTTGAGATCGACGTAAGAATAACGATCCGTGTCGGGCAAGCCTTCGTGGATGTTCTTGCCTGCGTCTTCTTCCAAGTGCAAGCGCGTGATGCGAACCTTCATCGGTCGCCAGTCGCGCGCGTGTCCGCCCTCGTCGCGCGCTGCCGTCATAATTTCCAACTCGCCGTGTTCCGAGAACGGGCGGTCGTACTGCGAGATTTGATAACCCTTCGGCAAGTCCGGGTAGAAATAATTTTTCCGCGCGAAGATCGAGCGTTCGTTGATCCGCAAACCCAACGCCAACGCCGCCCGCGCGCCCAATTCCACCGCGCGCCAGTTCAGCACCGGCAGCGCGCCCGGCAAACCCAAACAGACCGGACACGTATTCCCATTCGGCTCGTCGCCGAAGCGCGTCGAGCAGCCGCAAAAGATTTTCGACTCAGTGTTAAGCTGCGCGTGAATCTCTAAGCCGATGACGGCTTCCCAGTTATTCATAGTAGAAGTAGCCAATAGAAAGGAGGCGGGAGGCAGGAGGCAGGAGGAAAGAATGTGTCTTGATGCTGCCTCCTGCTCCTGCCTCCCACCTCCTTTTTCACGGTCTGAGCCAGCCGGGCAGCGCACCCGCACGTCGCGCCTCATCTTCGAGCAGACGCCAACGCTCGTCGAAGCCGGCGCGCACGCTCTCCAATGTGTAGAGCCGTTCGAGAAGCAGTTCGCGTGTGGCCGAGACGTAGTTGAAAGGGATGCTGAACGCAAAGAAGTTCGGGAAGAACACGCCAGTGTTCGGGAAGGCGCGACGGCGGAGCGTGCGGCGAGAATCTTCGCGTTGCAAAAACACTCCGCCGCGCGTCGCGCCGTTGATGTTCAAGTTGGCGCTTTGTTGCGTGCCAGTCCTGCCAGAATAAATCGATGGCCTGTGCGTGTCAGGCCAAGAGCGCGCGGGGTATCGGGGGATGCCGCCATGCGCGGGCTGCTGAATGATGAGAAAGCCACTGGTCAGGCCGACGACTGATCGATCCGGCGACTCGCCGAGGCGCGCGTGCAGATACTCGATCTCTCCGTCGAGCGCGGCGATCTCTGCGCGTAACGCTGAGGCGCGAGCGCGCCAGTAATTTTCCGCTTCCGCTTGCTCCCCTTCAAAGTTGCGCGTCGCTTCGCGCAAAGCAGCGGCCTCCGCTTGCGCGCGGCGGGCGGTCTCTTCCACCGGCGGCAACTTCAACTCTTGCCGCCGACGCTCGTAAGCCTTCTCGCTCTCTAAGCGTGTTTGCTTCGCACTCTCCAAATCGCTGTTCGTCAGAGTTCTTTGCGTGCCTATCTCCGCCGCGCTTTGGAGGGCCGCCCGTTCCCTTTCATTTTCGATGGCGCGCTTCAGCAGGCTGCCCGGCGCTTCGCCATTGAGTTGTTCGGTAGCCGCAATGTCGATCTGCATGAGCTGCAAAGTGACAGAGATCGTGGGCGCGGCTTCATAAGTGAGCGTCGTCTGCGTGACGAAAAACTGATCGGGAATTTCGATCCGCCGTCCGCCGCGCATCTGCACGGTGTAGGCCGCAACCGCGAGCGGCAGCAAGCAGGCTAACGCGAACACTGCACCAGCGCGCTTGAAAAAGTGCAAGCATTTGAATCTTAAACGGCGCATTGTTCAGTCCCTCCTTTGTCTCAAAACAGACGGCTGCGGCGCGGAAGTGTGTGCCGGCTCACCTCGTTTTTTTGTCAGTATAGCACTCTGCCAATGTCGCGGTGAAACGGGCTTCAAGATCGCCGCCATACTCTGAAAAGTCGTCTCGTCGCAGGGTCTTGCGGAGACGCGCGTTTGCCGCCCCGTGTCCTGTTGGGTAAGATGCACGCTGCTTTTCCCGTTCAAGTTTTCGACTGATCTCTCGTCTTCATATTGAGGAGCATTGTTTTTATGATCAAGACAGTGGAATGGACTGAAGAGGGCGTCCGCATGATCGATCAGCGATTGCTGCCGACCGAAGAAAAATATCTAATCTTGCGCTCGTGCGAAGAAGTGGCCGAAGCGATCAAGGTGATGATCGTGCGCGGCGCTCCGGCCATCGGCGTCGCCGCCGCGATGGGCTTGGCCGTCGGACTCAAACAAGCGGTCGCCACCACCGTCGCCGATCTGCAATATGACTTCGATCATATGTGCGACGTAATGTCGCGCACGCGCCCGACCGCCGTTAATTTATTCTGGGGCATTGAGCGAATGCGCGACCGCTTTCGCCGCGCGGCTGCGGAGACGAGTGATGTTGAAGAGATCAAGCAAGAATTGATCAAAGAGGCGAAGCAGATTTACGAGGAAGACATCGCGGGCAATCGCGCGTTGGGACGCTTCGGCGGCGAGTTGCTCCCGGACGGCGCGACGGTGCTGACACACTGCAACGCGGGCGCGCTGGCGACCGCCGGCGATTACGGCACGGCGCTCGGCGTCATTCGCGGCGCGCGCGACATGGGCAAGCGCATCGCCGTCATCGCCGACGAGACGCGCCCCTTCCTGCAAGGCGCGCGCCTGACCGCGTGGGAGCTAAACAAAGACGAGATTCCCGTTACACTGATCACCGACAACATGGCCGGCCACGTGATGAAGCAAGGCAAAGTTGACGCCGTCGTAGTCGGCGCAGACCGCATCGCCGCCAACGGCGACACCGCCAACAAGATCGGCACCTACATGGTCGCCGTCCTCGCCAAACAACACGACATCCCCTTCTACGTCGCCGCACCCGTCTCGACCATCGATCTCAATTTGCCGACCGGCGATCAAATCCCGATTGAAGAGCGCGACACCCGCGAAGTCACGCACATCCGGGGGGAGCGGCTCGCGCCTGAAGGCGTCGCGGTTCACAACCCGGCCTTCGACGTCACGCCTCACGACCTGATCGCCGCAATCATCACCGACAAAGGCGTCGCGCGGCCGCCCTACGT
>JALZKK010000048.1 GCA_030859285.1 Acidobacteriota bacterium
GTTGCGGAGTTAAAAGCATGGCCGTCTTGATCTCCGCGCGCAAAGTCTCCGACTGAACTGGCTGCAACATCCCCTCCAACATGCGTGGCATCGCTTCCTTAAAATTCGCGCCGCGTAAGGGAGCGACAAATTGTTCCATCTGCGCGCGCGGAGCAAAGAGCCTGAGCGACCCGTCAACTATGACGAGCGCCATCGTCTTGTCGGGGAAGCGCCGGTAGAACTGCCGCACGACGGGCGTCCCCATGCTATGCCCGACGAGGACGGCGCGCTTGACCCCAGCATCCTTCAACGTCACATCAATCGCGCGCGCGAATAAGTCCATTGTGTAAGCGATTCCCTGCGGCTTGTCGCTCTCGCCATGACCCGGCAGATCGAGCGCAATGACGCGCCTGCGCGACGCGAAAGCCGGCGTTTGCCATCGCCAGAAGCTCTGGTTACACGTCCAGCCATGAACGAAGACGAGCGCTTCATCGCCCCGCCCCGCATCCACGTAATGCACGCGCATCCCTTCCAGCTTGGCAAAGCGCGAGCGACCAACAGCAGCGCCGGCTTTATCAATTGGCGCGGCAACTGCATGAACCGGGAACGCGAAGGCCACCGCGTAGAAGAGCGCGAAGAGCAACGCCATCACTCGTTGGCGCGAAATAAGTGTCAGCATGAGTTTCTCCCTTGATACGAAATTGAACAGACAGTAACCCCTTGAAAACTCTCTTGCCGGGAGCGCAATTCCACACGCTAAAAAAAGCCTCTCTCACGATCAGTCAAGCCGCGTAAAAATTGCGCGACAAAGATATGGCGCAGGGGCGCAGAGGTTTCAAGTCGTCAGCCTGCGGTAAATCGCGGGCAACCGTTCGGGCAAGCTCAATACGTCGTCGATGATCGTGTAGCCGACTTCGCCGTAGAGGTCGCGGAGTTCGGCTTCGGAGTCGCGATCAATCGTGATGCAAAAAGGCGTGATGCCGTCGAGTCGCGCTTGGCGGAGAGCTTCGCGCGTGTCCTCGCGGGCGTAGCGAGCGTCGCCGTAGTCGTGATCGTAGGGCCGCCCGTCGGAGAGGACGATCAAGAGCCGGGTGCGCGCATCCTGTTGCCGGAGCTTTGCGGCGGCGTGGCGGATAGCTGCGCCGAGACGTGTGTTGTGTTGATAGTTGATACCGCCGATGCGCTGTTCGATCTCTGCGGAATACTTTTCAGCGAAATCCTTGATGACGTAAAACTTGACGTTGCGGCGGCCTTCAGAAGTGAAGCCGTAGATCGCATACACGTCGCCCACGGCTTCGAGCGCTTCGCTCATCAAGACGAGTCCCTCTTTTTCGACTTCGATGATGCGGCGGCCCGGATGCGTGTAGGGCTGCAAGGGATGTCGCCCGATGGTGCGGGCAGTTGAGGAAGACTGGTCTAATAAAAATGAGACGGCGACATCACGCTCGCGGCGCAGGCGTTTAGTGTAGAGCCGTTCGGATTGATGGCCGCCTCCGGCATTAGACGCACGGCGGTCGGCGACGTAGTTGATCACCGCATCGAGATCATAATCGTCGCCGTCTAACTCACCTTTGACGCGAATGAGGCTTTCAGGGCGCAGCAGTTGAAATTGGTGCTTAATGGAGGAGATGACGCCTTTGTAGCGCGAGCGCGTTAGTTCGACGAACATGCGGTCGCCGCGCTTGACGCGCTTTTCGACGACGCGACACCAATTCACGCGGCTGTCTGACAATTCGCGATCCCACTCGTCGTAATTGAACGCGACCTCGCCGGGCTGCAAGTCTTGTTCGGGCGATTCGCCGCTCATCCAACGCTCGGCTCCGGCGAGTTGTTCAGTATCGCCGTCGAAGGATTGCGAGCCGGCCCAAGCGTTGAATAACTCGCGCGCGTCGCGCTTGGACGATTGGCGTTGTTGCTCTTCGGGTTCAGCCTGCTCGCTTCCCTCTGTCTCATCCGCGCGCGACTCGGCACCGCTCGCGTCCGGCTCTTCCGTTTCTGAAAACTGCTCTGGCTGCTCGGTCTGCTGCGGCACGACGGATTGAAAGAGCGTATAGACGCGGCTCGTCGCCATCAACGTATCAGCGACGCTCGATGCAATGGGACCAACAAGATAATCGGCGACGATGCCTTCAAGTTCGGAGACGATCTGATGGTAAGTCGCGCGGGCGTCGTCGAGCGCACCGCCGCAGAGCGTGATTTGAAAGAGCAACTCAAAGGGGACCAATGTTAGCGGGACGGCATGAATGCGGGGGCGGCTCTGGCGCAGGTGCGCTTGCACGAAATCGAGATCGCGATTTAAGCCGCGATAGGCGCGGCGCAGACGCCGGTCGATGCGTGCATTTTCCAGCGTCCCGAAGATACGCGCGGCCAAAGCGGGCAACGGAAAGAGCGCGAGGACAGCGCGATAGTCCGCGTCCTGTGGCAGACGGCGACGGACGTTCCGCGTTCTGCGTGCTTCTTCTTCAGGCGCGAGCGCGCGCTCGCCCTTGCCCGGCTCGTTAATGTAGCCGTCGAGCGCGAAGGCGTCGAGCGCGTCCACGTTCTCCGGCGCGTAAGTTTCCGCAATCGCAGCGTAAGCGGCGTGTAGGTCTGCACCTGCGCCCGCGCTGTTGCGCTCGTGCGTGCCAAACTCGATCTGCCCGGCGGCGTGCGCGGCGAGGACTTTGTAGAGACGGAAATTCAACTCGTCATCTGCAAACTCTGTGACGTGCGCGGGCAAGTGGATCGTGTTGCCGTCGCCGATCCGCGCCTCTTCGGGGACGGCGGCGAGGGACTGCACATCGACGGCGCGTCCGGTCAAGCCTTCGACGTAGAGCCGCAAGGTCTGAGCCACTTCGTCGAGCGCCAGACCTAAACCTTCGCCGTGCCGCAACCTCTCGTTGCTCTGCCGCGTCTCCAGCGCGTAGTAACTGCGCCGCGCCCGCGCGTCCGCTTTGGCAAGCGTTAATCCCGCGCGCGCCCACTCCTCAAACTGTTCGATGGAAGCCGCGCGCAACGCCGCCGGGCCGGAGCGGAAACAAGAGATCGCTGCTTCGGCGTCCACACGCGCTACTTCGCACGCTGCCGCGACGACGCGCCGCGACAACTCGATTGCCCGCGCGTGGGTTGCGGCGCGACCGCCTGCGAGCGCGCGAAAGAACGCGGGGCTTGAGCGCGTCAGCGCGACGAGTCCCGCATTGCCCTGCGCGGCGACGAGATGCAGCAATTGGTCCCACGCGCCGAAGCATTCCGGCGCGACGCGCAACACTTCGCCGCCCGCGATGAAGACGTGCAAAGCCGCCGCGCCGCCGCGCTCCAAAAATCTCTCTGTCTGATGAAACAGCGCGTGCGATTGTTCCGCGCTCAACTCTTCGACAGCTTCCGGCAGCGCGCTCCACATGTCGGATGCGATGCCGCCCGCGCGCGCCGCGAACACGCCCGCCAGCCGGAGCGCCGCGCTTGAGACGCGACGCTCGTTCCCTCGATCAATCTCGGCGAGGGCCGCGAAAGCGCGCGGCGTTGCGGCGAGAAAATCCGCGCTATGCTTGGCCGAGCGGCGCGCGATCTCTTCGGCCACTGCGAAGACTTCGGCGAGGGCTTCGGCGTCGCCGACTGCGCGCGCGAGCGCGGGCGCGCGGCGAAACGTCTCGACCGCAATAGACGTAGAGAGCGCCATCTGCCGGGCGCAGATGTGAAAGAGCGTCGGACGCGCCGGCATTGGTACATCTGTCAATTCACCAACGCCCGCCGCGAAAAAGTCGATACCCGTCTCCACGTCGGCCATCGTCAAACGCCGCCCTATCTCGCCCCACTGCCGCAACTCTTCGGCCTCAAGGACGCCCGCCGCTTCTGGGGCCGCGCGCAAAAATTCCACACCCGCGCGCAAACTCACGCCCGCTAACTGTGCGCTCACTTCCAAAGCCGCCCGCGCCCGCTCCGCCGGCAACTTCCCCAACTCGCGCGCCAGCCCCGCAATCGTCCGCCGCTCGCTCACGCTCCGCACCGCGCGCAGACGCTCGCGCAGGGCGCGGTCAAGCGATTGCTCCTCCGCTTGCCGTTCCCCTTCGTCACTGGCCTTGAAGATTGGCTCTAGCCCGTCCATCGATTTGAAAACTACTTCGTGCCTTTGTGGTAAATAATTTGGTAAATAGAATCTGTTCTCAGTTGATTCATAATCTCCGCCGCAAACTGTTTCTTATCTTTGCCTTCGTATTCTTGTTCGTAACGTGACCATGCTTCCTGCCTTTTACCGGCATAAATGTATCTAAGCATCAAGTCCAAGATGGCGCTGTCTCTCATCATGCGGGATGTGCTGTTAGAGTTGCTTTCTGCTTGTTTTATCTCCCGGATTTTATCCATTCTCTGCTCCGCATCCTTCAGAACCACTCTCTCGAACGCGGGATTTGCCGGGCGGTATTCTCTTACTCTGGTGTCATATTCGAAAAGGATCGGCTGGCGCGGTGAATAAATATTATCGAATCTGCCGGTAAAGAACCAAAACGTGCCGAGATGTTGGCTGATTTCAGCGCGGCCATCATCGTCGGCGTCGAGCGTTCTCAAGTCATAAATTACATGGTACTTGCCACTGTCATAAATCACCCGGAAGGTAGGCGCTAAGTCCACGATCCAGTAACGCCAATACCTGTTCGAGGTTTGTTCGATGACAAGTTGTTTATCCTTCTCACCGAGAAGGGGAAAGAGGCCGAAGCGAACCTCTGAGAGTTGACCGGGTCGCCCGTCGAAAGTGGCAACTACTTTTCCTCCTTTCTTGAGAACTGCATACTCGATCTCCGTCTCACTTCTTCTCACTCTCTTCGAAATTTCAAAATCGAGATAAGTCAAAGCATCATCGCTAACGTACTCGAAATTATTACCGAGCGGCTTGTCGAAGTGATCTGGAATGTAGTTGATTTCTGTAGCGCGGGACGTATTTTGGGGGTGAACAGTAGGAGCCGGACGTGGGGTGGTCACACTTGTTGAGGCGTGACAGCCCCACAGCCCGAAATTCAATGTTAGCGTGAGTAAGCAAAGTGAACCGTAACGCATCGTTGGATGTTACTGAGTTTAACTCTTCTCGCCGTCCAGCATCTTTCGGTTGAACGTCTCCGACTGCCTGCGCGGGATGCTCAAAGATTCCCATTCTGACGATCTGAAGTGCTTCGCCAATAAAATGATCTGACCGATGTGCGAAGCGTAGTGCGCGAGTTGCCGGTTGATCGCCATGACGACGGTGTACGGCTCGCCTCTGATCGTGAGTGGCCGGTCGAAGTCCGCCGGTTGCAAAGGCTCAAGCGCGGCGAATGTGCATTGCCAGCCTTGCTCCCACCACTGCATCACTTCCTCGCGCGTCGTCTCTGCATCCATCTCAAATTCGGAATCGCGATGGCGATCCGGTTTCTCGCCGTCGGTGGTCAGAAAGTTTGTCCAGCGCGAGCGCATATTGCCGGCCAAGTGGCGGATGATGACGGCGATGCTGTTCGCCTCCGCATCAAGCGCGCGGAAAAACTCTTCGTCCGAAACTTGCGCGAAGGCTTTTTCGGCGAGTCCCTTGTAATTGCGAAAGACTTTCAGCGAGTCTTCGAGGTAATGGCGGGTGAAATTTTCTTGGTTCATATCGTGTTCATGAAAATCAACGCCCGATCAACGTCGGCGACATCTTCGGGGAAAATTCCTACAGCTTTCAAGAAAAAGATCAAGCCACGAATGCACACGAATGAGATGGAGACGAAATCAAACAGCGCCGCGCCGTCAATTGCTGGAGCGGATGCTGATATTTTTTCTTTCGTGCCAATTCGTGTCCCTTCGTGGCTCGCTTTTTCTTGGAATTGTTCCCAGCTTATCACAGTCGAAAGCTCGTCACAGTCTCTTGTGTGCTGGGTCGTTGTCGTGTCAAAGCATCCTCAAGGAATTTGCCATAGAGGTCACAGAGAAAGATGAGTTTCGATTTCATGTTCGCACGGACAGACGGAATCTGATACCTTTGCGCGCCGCTTTGCGCGTTAGCAAAGTGAAGAGTGAAAGATGATCACTACCAGCCGTCCGAACATCTCAGCAGGAGCAGCAAACATGAACAATAACACCGCAACCACCGCAACGGAGCAAATGCCGCCGGAAGCCTTTATCACGCAACTGGCTTTCGGAGCCATGATGACGCAAGCCTTGTATGTCGCCGCCAAGTTGGGCGTCGCCGACTTGCTCGCGGAGAAACCGCGCCCAATCAGCGAATTGGCCGCGCACACGAAGACGCACGGGCGCGCTCTGTATCGCGTGTTGCGAAGTTTGGCGGGCGTCGGCGTGTTTCGGGAAGTCGAGCCGCAAGTTTTCGCGCTCACGCCGCGCGCGGAGCCGCTGCGCGCGGACGCGCCGAACTCAATGCGGAGCGGTGTGATCTTCATGGGTGAAGAATGGCACTGGCGCGTCTGGAGCGACCTGCTCTACAGCGTGCGGACGGGCCAGCCCGCTTGGGGACACACGCACGGCGCGGAGGTCTTCGACTACTTCGCCGCCAATCCCGAACAGGCGGAAATCTTTAACCGCGCGATGACGGATATGTCCATGGGAACTGCCCCGACCATCGTCGCGGCTTACGATTTCTCCGGCATCAAGATGCTCTGCGACATCGCGGGCGGTCACGGCTACCTACTCGCGCAGGTGTTGAAGGCGCACCCGGACATGAAAGGAATTTTATTTGACGTGCCGCCGGTCATCGCGGGCGCAAGCGCGATGCTCGATCAGGAAGGCGTGGCTGGACGGGTCAAAAAGATCGCCGGCGACTTTTTCGCGTCTGTGCCGGCGGGCGCGGACGCTTACATGATGAAACACATCATTCACGATTGGAACGACGAACGCGCGATCCGGATTCTGCAAAACATTCATGCGGCGATGTCGCCGGAGGGCAAAGTCCTAATCATCGAGACGGTAGTTCCCGCAGGCGACGAGCCGCATTATAGCAAACTGTTAGACCTCGAAATGCTAGTCTCGCCCGGCGGCGCAGAGCGCACAGCCGAGGAGTATCACGCTTTGCTTGCCTCAGCCGGCTTCCGCTTGGCGCGCATCATCCCAACCGCCTCGCCTTTCAGCATCATCGAAGCCGTCAGAGCGGATCGCTAAAGCGAAACTGACGAGGATTGGGACACAAAGAAAAAACTATCCACGAACACATACGAAACAACGCGAACTAAAAAGACTCGAACCATTAGTGAGCTTTCTTGTCGTTTCGTGGATCATCTGCTGTCTCCTGTGCCAATCTATTGGACTGATTTAGATAACCGTCGTGACGATCTCGCGGATGCTGCGCTGCAACTCGCGGTCGTCGGTGATGGGCGAGCAGAGCGCGACTTCGGCGGCGGCGGTCGGGGCAATGCCGCGCGCCATGAGTTGGGCGGCGTAGATCAGCAGACGTGTGGAGACGCCTTCTTCGAGGCCGTGACCGCGTAGGTTTCTGACCTTCTGACCGATGAGGACAAGATCGCGCGCCGCCGTCTCGTCAATCCCGCCCTCGCGGGCGACGATCTCGGCTTCGAGCGCGGGTGGCGGATAATCGAACTCTAGCGCGACGAAACGCTGCCGCGTCGATTGCTTTAGGTCTTTGAGGATCGATTGGTATCCCGGATTGTACGAGACGACGAGCATAAAATCCGGCGGCGCGTCCAAGAGCGTCCCGCGCTTCTCAATCGGCAGGCGGCGGCGATCATCCGTCAACGGGTGAATAATAACGACGGTATCTTTACGCGCCTCGACTACCTCATCCAAATAACAGATCGCGCCGTTGCGAACCGCCGTCGTCAACGGCCCGTCGTGCCAGACAGTCTCTTCGCCTTCAAGCAGAAAACGCCCAACTAAATCCGTCGCCGACAAATCCTCATGGCACGCGACCGTAATCAACGGGCGACTGAGCCGCCACGCCATATGTTCCACGAACCGCGTCTTGCCGCAACCCGTCGGCCCCTTCAACATCACCGGCAAACGCGCCGCGTGCGCCGCCTCAAACAATTCTACTTCGCGTGCGACCGCCAAGTAATAAGGCTCTTCGGCAACGGTGTACTCTTCGATAGCTCTTTCAGGCATAGTCCATAGTCCAAAGTCCAATGTCCAATGTCCCCAAGCAAGATTGAGTGTCCAAGACTGACTTTGGACATTGGACTTTGGACTCTTATTGCGCGGCTGACGTTTCGCTCCGCTTCGGGTATCCTTGATAGCTGAATGAATGCTGTTTTTGCTGATTGAGCGAGCATCTTAACACTCGCCGCGAAGGGGCGGCAAACAACTATAGTGACGAGTGATGAGTGACGAGTGACAAGTGAAAAAGCTGTCTTCAACTCGTCACTCATCACTCGTCACTTATCATTGTCTTATGAAGATTGCGGTGGCGATGAGCGGCGGCGTCGATTCTTCGGCGGCAGCGGGACTGTTGCAGGAAGCGGGCCATGAGTTGGTCGGCTTTACGATGCAGTTGTGGGATCAGCGGCGGGGGCTGTCGGGCGTGGACGAGCATGGCGAGCCGTTGCCGTCGCGTTGCTGCTCTTTGGATGACGTGTACGACGCGCGGCGCGTGGCGGAAGAGTTGGGCTTTCCGTTTTATGTGCTGAATCTCGAACGCGATTTCGAGCGCGATGTGGTGCAGCCGTTCGTCGAGAGCTATCTGGAAGGCGAGACGCCGATCCCGTGCGTGGCTTGTAACAGCCGTCTGAAATTCGCGTCGCTGGATCGTTTGGCGCAAAGTCTCGGTTGCGAGAAGGTGGCGACGGGACATTACGCGCGCGTGGAGTTTGACGAAAGGACTGATCATTATCGCCTGCTGCGCGGCGTCGATGTGCGGAAAGATCAGAGTTATTTTCTGTGGGAGTTGACGCAAGAGCAACTATCGCACGCGCTGTTCCCACTGGGCGAAATGTCGAAGGCGGAAGTGCGCGCGGCGGCGCGGCGGCACGGCCTGATGGTGGTCGCGGAGAAAGCTGAATCGCAAGAAATTTGCTTCGTGCCGGACGGCGATTACGCTGGCTTCATCGACCGCTATCTGGAAGCGGAAGGCGAGACCGAACGTGCGCCGGGCGCGGGCGAGATCGTTGACGCGAGTGGGCGCGTGCTGGGCGAGCATCAGGGCGTGCATCGCTACACGGTCGGGCAGCGGCGCGGGATCGGCATCTCTCGCGAATTGCCGCTCTACGTCGTGCGGATCGATGCGCCGCAGAATCGCGTCGTCGTCGGCGCGAGCGACGAGTTGTTGAGTTCAGAGTTCACTGCCGTCCGCGTTAACTGGATCGCGTTCGACGCTCCGCATGATCCCGTCCGCGCCGAAGTTCGCGTCCGCTACCGCCACACCGCTGCGCCCGCGACGATTGAGATGATCGGCGGAGGCTGCACCCGCGTCCGCTTCGACGAACCACAGCGCGCGATCACGCCGGGACAGGCGACTGTCTTTTATCGTGGCGACGAAGTTTTAGGCGGCGGGTGGATTGTGAAAGACAATCAGCAGTAAATAATTGAGGCAGTAGCCCGACCGTGAGGGAGGGCGTTCGTCGAACAGGAAGCAGGGGCAGCGGCAGACAGCAGGAGCAAGGTGACAGCGGCTTGACTGCTTCCTGCTCCTGCCTCCTGCTGACTGAGAGCGCCCTCCCTCACGGTCGGGCTACTGCCTTTTCCGCGCTAAACTTTTCCCGCGCCGCCGCGTAATAACAAACGCCCACGTCTCCTCGCAAATCGAATGCTTTCGAGCGCCAGAATTGCAAGGCTGACGCGCCGGCAGTAGCCAGCCGCGCAAATGACTGAAAACTGAAAACTGTTTTATGCCCATGTCACGTTCACAAAAAATCGCAATTTTAATTTCCGGCATTCTGCTCGTGTTGCTCTTGGTCGTCGGCCTGTTCATCGGTCTCATCTGGATGACTTTTAGAGATAATGCGCCGAACATCGCGGACAACAGCGTGCTGGTTTTGAAGCTCGAAGGCTCGCTGCCCGACTACGCGCCGGAAGACCCGTTGGGGGCGCGGCTGTTGGGGCGCGACGACCGCTCGCTCGCCAGCCTATTGATGCAGATCAAGAAAGCCAAAGCCGACCAGCGCGTTAAGGCGATCTTGTTGGACATCGGCCTGACGCAAGTCGGCTGGGGCAAGGCTGACGAGATTCGCGACACGATTGCGGACTTTCGCACGTCGGGTAAGCCCGTCTACGCCCACATGGAGTTTGCGACGAATAAAGAGTATTACATCGCGACCGCTTGTGATCGCATCTACGTCGATCCCATCGGCAATTTGTTCATCGTCGGCTTGGCGGCGGACGTGATGTCCTTGCGCGGCTCGCTGGATAAGCTCGGCGTCTATCCTGATTTTTACCAGATCGGAAAATACAAGACCGCGCCCGAACAGTGGACGCGCAAGGAGATGTCCGAAGCCAGCCGCGAAGTGGTCAACGCCATCCTCGATGATTTCTTCGGTCGCTTCGTCAACACGGTAGCGACAGCGCGCAACAAATCGCCGGAAGACGTGCGGACGCTCATTGACAACGCGCCGCTCCGTGCCACTCAAGCCAAAGATGCCGGGCTGATCGACGGCGCGAACTACCGCGATGAAGTTGAGGACGAGTTGAAAAAGCGGCTCGGCTACAAAGAGCCGGACAAGCTGCGCCTCGTCAAACACAATGATTACCGCCGCGTCGCGCCGGAGAGTTTGGGACTGAACGAAGGCGAGCGCATCGCCGTTATTTTCGCGACTGGCCCGATTGGATCGGGCGAGTCTAACGAAGGCAGCGCATTCAGCGGGCGCACAGTCGGTTCAGATACTATCGTCAAAGCGTTGAATGACGCGCGCGAAGACAAACGGATCAAAGCCATCATCCTGCGTGTGGACAGTCCGGGGGGGACCAGTTACGCCTCCGATCTGATCTGGCATGCAGTTGAGAAAGCGAAGGAGAAGAAGCCAGTCGTCGTCTCAATGGGCGACGTGGCCGCTTCGGGCGGGTACTACATCGCTTGCACCGCCAACAAAATCATCGCGCAGCCGACGACGATCACCGGCTCCATCGGCGTCTTCGCCGGCAAGCCCGTCATGAAAGGTTTCTACGACTGGATCGGCGCGAATAACGAATACATCCTGCGCGGCAAAAACGCCGGCCTCTTCCGCGAGACCGAGCCGTTCACGCCCGAAGAGCGCGCCCAGTTCGAGACGATGCTGAAGGGTTTTTATTACGATGACTTCCTGCCTAAAGTCGCCAAAGGACGCAACAAGGATGTCGAGTACATCGACTCCATCGCGCAAGGCCGCGTCTGGACGGGGACGCAAGCGAAAGAGCGCGGCCTTGTCGATGAGTTCGGTGGGTTAGAAAAGGCCGTCGAGGTCGCCAAACAACTCGCCAACATTCCGGCAGAGAAAGGCGTCCGCCGCGTCGTCCTGCCCACCCCGCGCACGTTCCTGCAACAATGGCTCGGCGGCGGCGACAACGAGGCCAGCGTTATGACCGAACAACAACGCGCCGCCTTCGCCGCCCTCCCCGAAGACATCCGCCGAGTGCTGCAACACGCCGCCTTCCTCGACCGCCTCCAACGCGGCGAGACGATGGCGATGCTGCCGTTCGATTTGCGGATCAGGTGAGCCGCGAACTGCGAGCAACGAATAGTCATTTAGCCCTGTCAGGGGCGATTGAAAATAGCCCGGCAATTCATCGCTGGGTTGAGATACAAACAAAAGAACGAGTCCCGTAGGGACGACTGAATCGAGCTGCATTCAGTCGTCCCTACGG
>JALZKK010000050.1 GCA_030859285.1 Acidobacteriota bacterium
ATGCGCTCGCGCAGTAGTTTCATCCCGCGATGAATGTTGACTCGAACAGATGCGGGCGCGAGGCCCGTCCGTTCCGCGATCTCCGGCCCGGTCATACCTTCAACGAAACGCAAGATGAGCGGCTCGCGGTAGGTTTCCGGCAGTTCGCGGATCAAGGCCAAGACTTCGTTGGCTTCGGCCTGCGGTGTCATCCTCGCGGCTGCCGCGAAAGTGTCGGTCAACTCCATCGTGTCGCGCGTGCGCCGGTGAAAGTCCATCGCACGGTTGCGCGTGATCATCGCGAGCCACGGGCCGAAGGCCGCCGGATCGCGCAACGCGCCGAGTTTCTTGAAAGCATGCAGGAACACGTCCTGCACGAGATCATCGACTTCCGCGTAAGGTACGCGTGCCAGCAAGATGCCGTGAACCATCCGCGCATAAGCGTTATAGAGTTGCCCGAAGGCCTCGCGGTCGCCGTCCCGCCGCACGGCCTCGACCAGCCGCGCTTCAACGGAATCTACGGCGCTTGCTGACGGGGCCGGCGCGGTCTGGCCGCCGCCGTTGCTGCTGACGATGCGGAGCAAGTCGCCTGTCACCTCAACTTCATACATGCCGGCCTGACCTCAAGGGCGCTGCCAATCGGTAGAGTTTGTCCGTCTTCAGCGTATAAGACGCGGCGGAAGGGAAAAATGTTAACAAGGAGGCGGCCTCTCGTGCTGGGAGCGCGGACGTCCCGTCCGCTATGAGCGCGAGCGCGAATACTGGTTGAGCGATTATTCAACGCACGAATGCAAGCGCGAGTCAATTAGCCCGCCTGCGGCGAGCTTGGCGGGCGCGCGCGTCCGCGCTCCCGGCTCAAGTCATTTGGTCTTCCGGCGCGTTGATTTTTGTTGCCGCCGTTTTCCTCATCGCCGTTAAAAATTTCCTCATGTTTTGGCGCGGTCGCGCCGATATGCGATTGACAACTTCCGCGAGGCTGGGGCGGGCGGAAGAGTCAGGCAATCACAATGAATAATACTTTAGCGGCGGAAAATAGCAGTGCGGAGCGGCAACCGCGCCAACACGCTCGTCTAAACGCTTGGCCGCGTGGGTGGTTCACGGCGCAGGCTTTTAAGCAGGGCTTCGCCTATCCTCCTTATCTGGCAGTGGTCGCAGTTTGCGGTCTGCTGCTCTTCGCCTTCGCCCGCGACGTAGGGGGTCAATGTCTCGGTGTGTTGATCGTCGGGGCGGCGGCGTTGACGGCGTTGGCGCTCGCCCGCCAAGTCGCGGCGGTGCGCGAGAACGTGCAATTACTCGCGGAGCAATCCGCCCGGCAAAGCGAGTCGCGCTTTCGCTCGCTCGTGCAGCAGACGTCGGACGTGATCATGATTCTGGACGAGAATCTGATCGTCCGCTACGTCACGCCGTCCATCGAGCGCATCTTCGGCGTCGCACCCGAAACGCGCACGGGGCAGAAACTTTTTCAGCGCGTCTATCCCGAAGACGAGGCGCGCGTCGCCGCCTATTTCGCTCAGGCGCTGGCCGAGCCGGGCGTCAGGCCGCCAATCGAATGGCGCACCCGCCACGAAGACGGCACGTGGCGATACGTGGAGTGCATCGGCACGAATTTGCTCGCCGATCCGGACATCAAAGGCTTCGTCCTCAACGCCCGCGACATTACGGAGCGCAAGCAAAACGAAGAGGAGTTGCGCGAGAGCGAGGCGCGCTTTCGCACGCTGGCCGAGACTGCCTCGGACGCGATTATCACGCTCGACGAAACGAGCCGGATCGTCTATGTCAACCGCGCCGCCGAGCAAGTTTTCGGCTACACGATTGACGAGATGCTGGGCGCGAACCTGACGATGCTGATGCCGGAAAACCTGCGTCATCTGCACCGCGCAGGCTTCAGTCGTTACGTCGAGACGGGCCATAAACACATCGGCTGGAAGGCGGTTGCCTTGCCGGGGCTGCATAAGAGCGGGCGGGAGATTCCGCTGGAGATTTCCTTCGGCGAATTCGTCAAAAACGAGCAACGTTATTTCACCGGCATCGCCCGCGACATCACCGAACGCAAACGCGCGGAAGAGGCTTTGCGGCAGGCCGAACAGAAATATCATCTCATCTTTGAGAGCGCCGTCGTCGGCATTTACCAAACGACGCCTGACGGACAGTACCTCACGGCCAATCCAATGCTCGCTCGCATGTTCGGCTACGATTCGCCCGCAGAGATCATGCGGGAAGTCACAGGCAATCACCTTGAGCAGCAATTTTATGTGCAACCGGGACGCCGCGAAGAATTCGCGCGCCGGCTGCGAGAGGATGGCGTCGTCACGGCGTTCGAGTCGGAGATTTATCGTCGTGATGGCAGTACGACGTGGATTTCCGAACACACACTCGCCCTGCGCGATACGACCGGCCAGTTAATCGGGTATCAAGGCACAACGACAGACATTGCCGACCGCAAACGAGCCGAGGAAGAGTTGCGTTCATACGCCGTGCAGTTGCAGCAGAGCAATCGTGAGTTGCAAGACTTTGCCTTCGTCGCCTCACACGACTTGCAAGAACCGCTGCGGAAAGTGCAAGCCTTCGGCGACCGTTTGAAATCAAAATACGGCGATGGGCTGAACGCCGACGGGCGCGACTATCTCGAACGGATGCAATCAGCGGCGGGACGGATGCAGACGCTCATCAACGATCTGCTGACCTTCTCGCGTGTCACCACGAAGGCGCAGCCTTTCACGCCGGTCAATCTCAACTTGATCGCGCGCGAAGTGTTGAGCGATCTCGAAGTGAAGATCGAAGAGACCGGCGCGACGATCAATCTCGGCGAGTTGCCGACCATCGACGCCGATCCGGTGCAGATGCGCCAACTGATGCAGAACTTGATCGGCAACGCGCTCAAGTTCCGCCGCGCCGACGAAGCGCCGCTCATTAAAATTCAATGCCTCACTCACGACCACGACGATGATGATTCCACGCCGCCGGGGTGCTGCCGCATCTCCGTCGCGGACAATGGCATCGGCTTTGACGAGAAATATCTCGACCGCATCTTTACCGTGTTTCAACGCCTGCACGGGCGCAGCGAGTACGAAGGTTCGGGCGTCGGCCTCGCCATCTGCCGCAAGATCGTCGAACGGCACGGCGGCCAACTGACCGCGCGCAGCCAACCCGGCGCGGGCGCGCACTTCATCTTCACCCTACCCATCAAGCACACCACCGAAGGAGTCACCACATGAAACCCAACTCACGCGGGTTCACTATCCTGCTCGCCGACGACGACGAAGACGACCGGCTGCTGACGCGAGACGCGCTCGCCGAGAGTCATCTCCTGAACCCGCTCGACATGGTCGAGGATGGCGAGGAGTTGATGGATTACCTGCACCGTCGCGGCCCATACGCCAAGTTGTCCGACAAGCCGCAGCCCGGCTTAATCCTGCTCGACCTCAACATGCCCCGCAAAGACGGACGCGAGGCGCTCAAAGAGATCAAGTCCGATCCGCAACTGCGCCGCATCCCGGTCGTTGTCCTCACCACTTCGCGCTCCGACGAAGACATCATCCGCTCTTACGATCTCGGTGTGAACTCATTTATCACCAAGCCCGTCACGTTCGAGTCGATGGTCGAATTGCTGCAACAACTCGGCAAGTATTGGTTCGAGATCATCTCGCAGCCAATCGAAGAAACGTAGTGTGATATTACCCCTCGCCATGTGCCAAGCGTTGCCTCTAGCTGGGAGCGCGGACGTCCCGTCCGCCAAGCTCGCTGCAAGTCGAGCTAACCGACTTTCTTTTTCACTCAACGTTGCGTGATCGCGCAACCCTTATTCGCGCTGGCGCGCTCACTGCGAACGGGACGTCCGCGCTCCCAGCTCAAGCGATCTCTTTCCCGAATTGGTGAAGATTAATGAAATATGTTTAAGGAAGGGCGTTATGATCGACTCCGTGCTGAAAGTCTTGCTGGTCGATGACGATGAAGATGATTACATCTTGACTCGCGAGTTGTTCGCCGAGATCAGGGGCGGCTACGCTTACGAGCTGCGCTGGGAGGCGACCTACGCGGACGCGCTTGCCGCCATGCGCGGCGGGACATATGACATCCATCTTGTCGATTACCGTTTGGGCGGACACGATGGCTTGGAGTTGATCCGCGCAGCGCGACAGCAGGGCAGTTGCACGCCCGCGATCCTGTTGACCGGGCAGGGCGGCGCAGAGACCGATGTGGAGGCGATGAAGGCAGGAGCGGCTGATTACCTCGTCAAAGGCCGGATCGACGCGGCGATGCTTGAGCGCGCCATCCGTTATGCCGTCGAGCGCGGGCGCACTGAAGCGGCGTTGCGCGAGAGCGAGGCGCGTTTCCGCTCCGTCGTGCAGCATTCGTCGGACGTGATCACGATCCTCGATGCCGATTCGACGATCCGCTACGTCACCCCGTCTATCGAACGCATCTTCGGCTATCCCGGCGACGGAGTGATCGGGGAGAAACTGATTGACGCCGCGCATCCGGAAGACGCTGCCACGGTCGCCCGCTTCCTCTCGGCGGCGAGCGGGCAACCGGGCGCGACCGCACCCGTCGAATGGCGCGTCCGCCACCGCGACGGCGACTTTCGTTATGCCGAGAGCATTGGCACAAATCTGCTCGACGATCCACACGTCGGCGGCGTGGTCATCACGACCCGCTGCATCAGCGAGCGCAAAGCCCTCGAAGCGAAATTGACACATCAGGCTTTTCACGATCCGTTGACGAAACTGGCGAACCGCGCGCTGTTCCGCAACCGCGTCGAACAGGCTCTCAAGCGTGCGCGCCGCCGCCGCGCCCCGCTCGCCGCTTTGTTCCTCGACTTGGACAATTTCAAGACGATCAACGACAGCCTCGGCCACGCTGCCGGCGATTGCCTGTTGATGACGGTAGCCGAACGCCTGCGCGCTTGCGTGCGGCAGTATGACACGACCGCGCGCTTGGGCGGCGACGAGTTCGCCGTGCTGCTCGAAGACGGCACGCTGCCGCAAGATGCGGCTATTGTTGCCCGGCGCATCATCGATGCGATGAGCCAAGCGTTGACCCTCGAAGGCCGTGAAGTGCGGGTCGGCGTGAGCATCGGGATCGCTGTCAGCGAGGCGGGCGTAGAGAGCGCCGACGAGTTGCTGCGAAATGCCGATGTGGCGATGTACACGGCGAAGGAAAGCGGCAAAGGCCGTTACGAAATCTTCGAGCAGAAGATGCACACGACCTTGCTCGCGCGCATTGAATTAGAGGCCGATCTGCGCCGCGCCATCGACCGCCAAGAGTTCACGCTTTATTACCAACCGATCATCGCACTCGACACCGGACGCATCAGCGCCGTCGAAGCACTCGTCCGTTGGAATCGCCCGGAGCGCGGGCGCATCGCCCCGCTCGACTTCATTCCGCTGGCCGAAGAAACCGGCCTCATCGTGCCGCTCGGACGTTGGGTGATCGAAGAAGCCTGCCGCCACGCGCAAGAGTGGCAAGCGCAACTTCCCGCCGCCGCACCGCTCTCGATCAGCATCAACCTCTCCGGTCGCCAACTGCAACAGCCTGAACTCGCGCACGACATCGCTTCAGCTCTCTGCCGTTCGGGGCTGCCGGCCCACAGCCTGATCCTTGAGATCACGGAGAGCGTGATGATGCAGGACACCGAAGCCACGCTCGCCAAGCTGCGCGAACTGAAAAACATCGGCCTGCGTTTAGCCATCGACGACTTCGGCACCGGCTATTCCAGTTTGAGCTACCTGCAACGCTTCCCCATCGACATTCTCAAGATCGATAAATCGTTCGTCAAAGGCATTGGTCAAGGCTCGGAAGAATCCGCCGTCGCCCGCGCGATCATCACTCTGAGCGATACCTTGCATCTCTCCACCGTCGCCGAAGGCATCGAGCAATTGGAACAGATGACAACCCTCCAAACTCTCGGCTGCGAGTTCGGGCAAGGCTACTACTTCGCCAAGCCGCTGACCGCATCTGACATGAACGCATTGCTGCGGCGAGAGTATCAGGGTATTGAGAGCGATATAACGGCAGGCGAACTTTTAACTACGGCTGGCTCCGAATTTAATCTCGCTGGCGAGCAGCTTCCCGTCCATGCGGAAAAGTCTCCAGTCGCCTCAGCCGAGGCACTGCGGGTCTTGCGAATCTGAATTTGTAGCAAATTGCCATTTATGGAGACCGACGCGCATGTGT
>JALZKK010000053.1 GCA_030859285.1 Acidobacteriota bacterium
AGCGTGCGATGAAAATAAACCTGCCGGAACATGTAATAACGCGCTTGCAAATACTCTTCGACGGCGTAGAGGCCGCGCGCCGTCACGTAAATGCGATCATGTTCCTCGTCAATTGCGAGCGCGTTGATGATCCACTCGAGATCATAAATGCCGTACTTCGCGCCGGTCATCAAAGAATCGCGCAAGAGATAATCCATTCTGTCCACGTCCAACTGCGACGAGACGAGATGCGACAGGAAAGCGGGCTGAGACTTGCCCTCGATAATATCAGCGACGCGGCGCGGCAAGCCCGGCGAGTAAGCGCGCAAGACCGAGTTGATCTCCGTCTCTTCGCTCAACACCGCGCGCACCGTCCATGCTTCGTGATGAAAGCCCAGCGCCTTTTCCATCACGTGCGAGAACGAGCCATGACCCACATCATGCAACAACGCCGCCGCCCGCGCCGCCGCGCGATCCGCTTCGGCGATCTCATAACATTCGGACAGTCGATCCAGCACCCGCGTGATCAAATGCAGCACGCCCAAAGAATGCGTGAACCGCGAATGCTCCGCGCCCTGATAGGTGTAAAGCGCAAGGCCCAACTGCTTGATCCGCCGCAGCCGCTGGAACTCCGGCGCGTCGATGAGCTGCACCATCAACCGGCCTTCGTCCGTGTCCGTCCGCAGGCGAATGATGTTATGCACCGGATCGCGGTAGATACGCTCGTTCACAGTTAGGTAAAGACTGTCACTGCCATCAAGTTTGAGATTCAACTTTGCGCTGGACGATAGACGCGGAGCAACTACCCGCGCAGTTCTCCCGCTGCTGCAATCTGTCGGGCGATCCTGTGCGCTTGTCCGGCGCGATCAGGGTCTTCACTGCAAATGATAATGCCGGCGTGTTGGGGTTGGTGTCGATGCAATCGCTTAAAGTGCAGGCGGTTAAGAGGCAGCACAGCCCGTCCCAACGCGGTCGCTCTAGCTAACAACGGATCGTCTGTGATCGATTGATTGGCTTGGCCGTCTTCCAGCGCGGTCAACACGTCATGCCCTGAGCGGCGCAATTCCTCAACGACACGTAAAGGGAAATTCTCGTCCGCATAGAGGAGCATCAATCCTCGTCACTTTCGTTGTCCGCAATTTGTCGTTCAATCTCATCCCGGTGCGAGCGGACGTAAGCCCATGCGTTCGCCAAGTCTTGCGCCGTCAGCGTCGGGTAATCGCGGAGGAGATCAGCCTCGCTGGTCCCCAACCGGCGCGCTTGTTCCAAGAGCCACACGGGAATGCGCGTGCGGACGATGCACGGCGCGCCGCCCATCACGCCGGGACGACTCTCGACGCCCGGAAAGGCATCGCCCAGATCACGCACCAGCCATTGCAGGAGTTGCGCTTTCTCCGCCCGCGAGAGATCGGCCAACAACTTCGCTCTTTCGTGGACTTGGTCGCTCATCACTCGTCCTCCGTTTGGCATCGCCGTCATCATTCTAAAGCGAAAAGCGCCTCTCTGACCATTGACGAGCGACGAAGCACGCTTGACGCAAACAAAAGCGGGCCGCAGCCGGAGCTACAGCCCGCGTCGAAAGCGCGAAAGATATGCGCGCAAAAGTTAGAACTGGTAGCGGAGCGCGAACTGCATGACGCGCCCGGCGTCCTTTTCGTTGAGCGGTTTTTGTGTCGCGGTCAGCCTGCCGAAGTCTGGACTCGGCTCGCCGCCGAGGTGCGGGTCTTGGTCGAGGCCGAAACCGATGGCGTCGGTCAAGCGTTGCGTGTTGGTGACGTTGAAGACATCCCAACGGAATTGCAGCGTGTGGCCTTCCCACGGCAACTTGAACGTCTTGGCGAGTCCGGCGTCGAGCGAGAAGTAGCCTTCGTAACGCAGGATGTTGCGGTCGCCGGCTTCACCGGGCCGCGCGCTGCGGAAGCTGGCGAAGGCGGCTTGCGGATCGCTGAAGATATTCGGCTCGTCCGTCCGCGTCGGCGAGGACGCGAGCGGACGCACGCGGACGACGTTGGACTGCACGTTCCAATTGGTCGCCCACCGATCCGCGTCGAACGGCTCGCCCGACGGCAGTCCCGAATTCCAACGGAAGATGCCCGTCAGTTGCCAGCCGCCGATGAGCGCGTCGCCAACGCGCCCGATGTCGCCGAAGAGCGCCTTGCCCCGGCCAATAGGCAGGCCGATCAGCCAGTTGGCGTTGATGATGTGGCGGACATCGAAATCGGAGTTGGCATAGTTCTCTTCGGGCGACAACGAATTGACGATGA
The DNA here is from genome assembly GCA_030859285.1 of Acidobacteriota bacterium. Classification (GTDB taxonomy): domain Bacteria; phylum Acidobacteriota; class Blastocatellia; order Pyrinomonadales; family Pyrinomonadaceae; genus JACCRA01. Next base: position 2,244 of record JALZKK010000053.1, read on the forward strand.
ACGCCGTGCCATACGAGCCGGAGCTTTGCAGCCCCGAAGCGTTGTCGAGCGAGTGCGAGAACGTGTAGTTGAAATCGAAGATGAAGTCATTCTTGAACCTCTGCCGCACGCTGAACTGCGCCGCGTTGTAGTTCGAGAAAGCGACGTTCGAGAAAGTCGAGAAGGCGGCATACTGCGGGTGGAAGAAGAGATTGTCCCCGAGCGGCGACAGCCCGTCGTCCCATAGCAGTTGCACGAAAGTGTAATCGGTCGTGTTACGCCCGCCGAGCCGGCTGTGCGTGATGCGGCGGTAAGCCGCCTGTGTCGGCGTCAAATTCACATTCTGACCAAGGACATTGAACCTGCCGGCGAGTCCGGGCAGGACGTTCTGGAAGAACGGGATCGTGCCGACGGAAGTGATCGGCGCGTTCGCGTTGCGGAGATCGATGAGTTGGTTGATGGCCTCATACCAAGTCGTCCCGGACTGCGGATCACGAATGTTGTTGAGGTGCATGATGTCGCGCGTCGCCAGCAGATCGCGCGCGAAGCGTCCGACGTAGCTGGTTTGGAACGACAGCCCCTTGCCCACTTCGCGTTCGTAGGTGAGGTTGACGTTGTAGTTGTACGGCGTGGTCAGCGTGTCGTCGAGCGACGATTCGATGCGCTGCGACTCGTCTGCCGGTGTCACGAGCGGGAAAGCGAGCGAGCCGGGAACGATCAATTCCGGCAGCGTGCGAATGTTTTGTCCGGGGCCGGTGAGCAGTGGCCCGAGTCGGTCGCTGACGTTAAAGGTGTTCGCCGAAATGGCGCTCGAAGATTTGAAGCCGAGCGTCGAATTCAAATCGAAGTTGACGGCCAGTTGGCTGCCTGTGCGGTCGTAAGTCATACGGAAGCCGCCGCGAATGACGCTCTTGCCGTTGCGCCCGATGAGATTACTGAACCAGTTGTCGCCGAGATCGGGCGACCACGCAACAGCAATTGACGGCGCGAAGTTGTTCCAGTCTTGATCGTAATAACCTTCGCGGTCGTTCTCCTTGCCCGCGAGATCGACTGTGATCAGATCGTTGACGGGGCGACCGGCGGCGGCCCCTTCAACGCGACGCTGGAAGTATTCGCCGAGACTCTGTACGGGCTTGACCTGCAAACCGTTGGTTTCATAAACCGGCGTGGAGGTGGACCAACGCAGGCCGTAAGTCAGAGTCAGATCGGGGCGAATGCGCCAAGTGTCTTGACCGTAGAACTCATACTCTTCGGTGGCGAAAGTGCGTGCGACGCCCGTGCCGGCGGGGAGCAGATTGCCCTCTCGATCATAATTGAGGTTGGCGTTGTACTGCGAGAAGCGTCCGATGATCGCGGTCAGCGCATCACGCAAGTCGGTCTCCGCCGAGCCGTCAACATCCGGGAAGATCGGGTCGCTGTTATCGTCGAAGAGAACCACGTCGCCGGAGAAGTCATAGAACGACGGGTTGGTGATCGCTAGATCGAAGGAGTTGCCGAACGTCGTGCGGTTGTTACGGATGACCCGGACGTTCGCGCCGAACTGCATGGCGTGGTTGCCCTTGATCCAAGAAAAGTCGTTCACGAAGTTATGCACCGGCGTTGTGCGGCTAATCGAGCGTTGGAACAGCCGCGGCGAATAGATGAAGCGGAAAAAGATCGAGTTCTCGTTCGAGTCGCCGCCTTGAGTGAAGGCCGCGCGCGTCAGGCCGTAGGTGAAACGATTGACGATGGTGTTCGAGGCCGTCCATGTGTGGCCGATGCTCAAGCCCTTCGGGTGATACCACAACTGCGGCGAGGTCGTGTCGGGGAAAGCTCCGACCTGTGTGATCAAGTCGTCTTGATAGACGCCGCGTGCGAACAAGGTTTGGCGGTCGGTTAAGTTAAAGTCTAATCTCCCGGTGTGAACGTTCAACTCGGAAGGCGTCCGGGCGTTAAAGCGAAAGCCGCCGGTGTTGAGGCCGTCGCCGAGGGAAGCCGAATTGGCCGGGTAGCGACGAGCGGCGTCGGCGAGGATCGACAGCGCCACAGGATTGCGTCCCGGATCGACTCCGTAAGCTGCTAAGTAGGCCGCGCCGATCTGTGCGCTGTTCAAACAACGGACGCCGGCAGGCGTGCCAGCCGGACAAGATGAATCGGTCGCGCCGCTGTCCGTCTGGTAACGCACGATGCCTTGTCCGAGCGTCGGCAAGGGAACTTCGCGCAGGGCGGTCGTGCTGGTCGCTTCGCGAAAGCCTTCATAGTTGTAGAAGAAGAACAGGCGGTCGCGCACGAAGGGGCCGCCGATGGAGCCGCCGAAGACGTTGCGAAGCAGCGGCGGACGTTCCACGCCGTCCTTGTTGTTGAAGAAGTCGTTGGCGGTCGTCACGGTGTTGCGGTGGTACTCGTAGAGCGAGCCGTGAAACTCATTTGATCCTGAACGGGTGATGAGCGAGATTTGCGCGCCGGAGGAGCGTCCCTGATCGGCGTTGGCGTTGGTTGTGGTGACGCGAAACTCTTGCAGCGAGTCGGGCGTCGAGCGCAG
>JALZKK010000055.1 GCA_030859285.1 Acidobacteriota bacterium
GGTTGGGCCGGTCTTCGTAGATGCCGCAGGTGGTCGTGCCGTCTTCGTGTTTTTTCAGGAATGGGCATTTGAAGAGGATTTCGCAGCACGCGCCGCAACGATTACATTCGCCGCGCCGGAGCGCGAGCGCTTCGATCACTTCCTGCTTACGAAAGTTGCTGCTGACGAAACGGCGGAGTTTGCCTTGCGCTTGGCGAGCGCGGAACTTGGCATCCTCGACGGCGCGCAAACGTTTGGCGGCGACGAGCCGATCTTCGAGCGAGCGGCGCTTATGAGCTTTCGCGGGGGAGCGCCTGTTGGATGCCGTCTTCATCGAGTGTCGAAAGTCCGCTCCCGTCGAAAGTGCGTCGGTGAAAAATGCGGCGCTTGATCCAGCAAACATCGCGCGAACGGCGGCTCGGTAGTCGCGCGTCCGCGCCGATCTCTTGGCCCGAAACTTTTAAGCGTTCGCGCCGGTCGCGATGTGCTTTTCGATCATGCGCGAGATGGCTTCCTTCGAGGTCGCACCGACGACGCGCTCTTCTTCCTTGCCGTTCTTGAAGAGGATCAGCGTCGGAATGCCCTTGATGCCGTAGCGCTGCGAGATGGACGGGTTCTCGTCAACGTTGAGCTTGACGACGCGCGCGTTGTCGGCATATTTCTCCGCCACCGCTTCGACGGTCGGAGCTAACATGCGGCACGGCGCGCACCACGCCGCCCAGAAGTCCACCAACACCGGCCTGTCCGACTGAAGCACATCCTGCTCAAAACTGTTATCGCTGACATCGTTGACATATTCACTCATTGCGGGTCTTTCTCCTTGTTTCAATCCATGCCCTGCTCGGTGAGCGAGGCGATGTAGTGACAAACTTCACAGCGAGCTGTGAAGCCCTTATTTGCAATGCGAGAGCAGTTTTGATCGTTAAACCCTCGCGGTTAAAATTAAAACATTAACGTCGCAAATCCTGTGAGCCATGCTCACGTTTGCGTCACAGCCGCATAATGGCCCGGTACAGTTCGACGTATTTGCGCGCGGCGGCTTGCCATGAATTATCGGCGCGCATCCCGTTCAACTGTACGCGCCGCCAATGCTCCGGCTCGGCATAGCACAGCAACGCTTCGTAAATGCTGCCGAGCATCCCGCGCGCCGAATACTCGCCGAACTTGAAGCCATTGCCCGTTCCGCGCGCCCGATTGTAATTCTCCACCGTGTCGTCCAACCCGCCGGTCGCGCGCACAATCGGGACTGTTCCGTAGCGCATACTGTACATCTGATTCAATCCGCACGGTTCGTACAAAGACGGCATCAAGAACATATCCGCTCCGGCCTCGATCTGATGCGCGAGCGGCTCGCCCGCATAGCCTTTATAAATCCCGACGCGGTGCGGCGCGTAATCGCGCAGGCGTTGGAGAAAATCTTCGTATTCCTGCGCGCCTGCGCCGAGGGCGACGAAGAAAGCGCCCGTCTCAAGGATGGCGACTGCCGCATCGCGGATCAGATCGTAACCCTTCTGCGCGACGAGCCGCGAGATAATTGCAATCAGCGGTCGCTCTGGCTCTTCCGGCAGAGAAAAGCGGCGCAGTAGCGCGAGCTTGCACGCGCGCTTGCCGGAAAGATCATCGACGCTAAAATTAGCCGCGATGTGCGGGTCGGTCGCCGGATTCCACACGCCGTAATCGACGCCGTTGGTAATCCCGGCCAGACGATCCCGCCGCATCCTGAGCAGCCAGTCTAACCCGTAGCCTTGATCCGGCGTCTGAATCTCATCAGCGTAGCGGCGGCTGACAGTCGAGAGCGCATCACTCAACATCAATCCCGCTTTCAATGACGACGCCACGCCGTTCATCAAAAAAGCGTCGTGGACTTCGCCCCACGCGAAACCGAGCGCGTTGAGATCGCGCGGCTCAAACATCCCTTGATACGCGAGATTGTGGATCGAAAAGAGCGTCCGCGTCCGCGCGAAAAAGGAGTCAATGAGCCGCCGCGCGCGCACCTCCGCCACCGCGAACCCGCCCGGCCAGTCGTTGACGTGAACGATGTCCGGCGGTTGTCCCATCCGCCGCAAAGTCGCTAGCGCGGCGCGGCAGAAGAAAGCGAAACGTTCGTGATCGTCACGAAAGCCATAGATGCTGTTACGCCCGAAATACTGCGGCGCGTCGATCAAAAATACGGGTGCGCCGATGGCTTCACTGAGCCACACTCCGGCGTGCTGGATACCGCCCGCCCATTCGACTTCCACATTGTCAAAGAGCCGTTCGCGCAAGAGCTCGCGATCCGTCCCCTCGTAGAGCGGCATAAATAACGCCGCATCCACTTCACCTGTTCCGTTCAACGCTTTCGGGAGCGCGCTCGCCACGTCGCCCAGCCCGCCCGTCTTCGCGTAAGGCACGGCTTCCGACGTGAAGATCGCAACGCGCAACACGATGCACCCGCACGCTCCCGCGAACGGAGCGCCACTGACTCAATGCTGAATTGCTAGAGCTTAGGCAGCCATTCTACAAACCACAGTGACGAGTGACAAGCGATGAGTGACAAGATAGTGATGAGCGTAGAGTGCAGAGTGATGAATTATTCTGCACTCTGCGCTCATCACTCTGCACTTCTTCTTGTCACTCGTCACTGCTTGATCAGCTTTGCATCGATGCCAAGAAGTCGGCGTTCGACTTGGTCTTGCCGAGGCGTTCTAAGACGACTTCCATCTGCTCGACGGGCGAGAGCGGGTTTAGCACCCGTCGCATCACCCAGATGCGCGCGAGGTCTTCCTTGCTGATCAGAAGTTCCTCTTTGCGCGTGCCGGAGCGTTGGATGTCGATGGCGGGGAACAGCCGCTTATCCACAAGGCGGCGGTCGAGGTGGATTTCGCTGTTGCCCGTGCCTTTGAACTCTTCAAAGATCACGTCGTCCATGCGCGAGCCGGTGTCGATGAGGGCGGTGGCGATAATCGTCAAACTGCCGCCTTCCTCAATATTGCGCGCCGCGCCGAAGAAGCGTTTCGGACGCTGCAAGGCGTTGGCGTCGATACCGCCGGAGAGAATTTTTCCAGACGGCGGGACGACCGCGTTGTGTGCGCGCGCGAGGCGGGTCAGCGAGTCGAGCAGGATCACTACGTCGCGCTTGTGTTCGACAAGCCGTTTGGCTTTCTCGATCACCATGTCGGCGACTTGGACGTGGCGCGTCGGCGGCTCGTCGAAGGTCGAAGAGATGACCTCGCCGTTGACCGAGCGTTGCATGTCCGTGACCTCTTCCGGGCGCTCGTCGATGAGCAGCACAATGAGGCTCACTTCCGGGTGATTCTGCGTGATCGAATTGGCGATGGTCTGGAGCATCATCGTCTTGCCAGTGCGGGGCGGCGCGACGATCAGCCCGCGCTGTCCCTTGCCGAGCGGCGTGACGAGGTCGATGACGCGCGCCGCCAAGATGTCCGAGACGGTCTCCATCCGCAGCCGCTCGTCCGGGTACAGTGGCGTCAAATTGTCGAAGAAGATTTTATCTCTCGTCTCGCCCGGAGCCTCAAAGTTAATCGCCTCGACCTTGATCAGTGCGAAATATCGCTCACCCTCTTTCGGCGGGCGAATCTGCCCCGACACAGTGTCGCCGGTGCGGAGATCGAATTTGCGAATCTGCGACGGACTAACGTAGATGTCGTCGGGGCCGGGCAGGTAGTTGTATTCCGGCGCGCGCAGGAAACCGAAGCCGTCGGGCAAGGTTTCAAGGACGCCTTCGGAGAAGATCAAGCCGCTCTTCTCGGTCTGTGCGGCAAGGACTTTGAAGATCAGTTCCTGCTTTCTCATCCCGGTCGCGCCGGGAACGTCCATCTCTTTGGCGATCTGCGTCAGTTTCGAGATGGACAGCTCTTTGAGCGTGGCGAGATTGAACGGCTCGGCGTTCGGATCGAAATCTCGATCCATAATCTCGTCTGGCGGGAGGTCAACGACAGCGGCGCTTTTGCCTGCACCGTCGTTGGTGTTGCCGTTTGGGGCGGCGCTGTTAGTGCGTGTGCGTGGTGTACGTTGTGACATTTCTTTTCTTCTCTATGCGGCACAATTGCTAGTGCCGTTGTCTCACCGAGTTGTTGTGAACTCGTGTCGCGCGACTATCAAAGCGTTGAACATCGCGCTCTGGAGTGCGTCAAAATGATTACGGGAATTATTGCCTCAGGTGCGCGGATATTTTGTCAGCGCAGGTGTGGCGAAGCCTTCCAGCGGTTATCCGAGCGAGGTGACTGAGTAACTACTCTGCGGCTCGCGTTCGATCAAAACCTTTGCTTGCTTCGCGGGGTGATCTGGACAATTTTTTAGATGCCAGAGTCAGCCCGTGCGTCGCCTCGTGGCGGCTTTTGCATTTTTCAAAAGGGGATTTGTGAGACGGTTAAGGCCTCTGTGATTGCGCGCCAAACTTGCTCGCGCCCGTGACCGCTCACGGCGGAGTAAGGGACGATTTCGCCATGCTCACCCTGCGCGCCGAAAATTTTGCGCGCGCGTCCGATGTTGCGCCGCAGTTCATTCTGCGAGAGCTTGTCAGCTTTGGTGGCAACTACGACGTGCGGCTTGGCGTAGGCCGATAACCACTCGTGAAGCTGCATGTCCAATGTCGTGGGTTCGTGGCGCGAATCTACGATTTGAATTGATAACACAAGCCTCTCACGCTTGGCAAGATAGCCCGTCACAATTTCGCCCCACGATTCGCGCACCGCGCGCGGCACACGCGCATAACCATAGCCCGGCAGGTCAACGAAATGGAAACGCTTATTGATCACAAAGAAGTTCAGGGCCTGCGTCCGACCCGGCGTCGAAGACGTGCGCGCCAAGCCTTTGACGCCCAACAGCGAGTTGATCAGGCTCGACTTACCCACGTTCGATCTTCCAAGAAAAGCGATTTCCGGCATGCCACTCTTCGGCCAATCCTTTTCGGTAAACGCGCTTTTGATGAATTCCGCGCTTGTGATCTTCATTAAGCGATAAATGATGTTGGCTAAGTTGCCGGAATGAAATTGAGCATTGAGGCTGCGCGCAGAAAAATGAACAAGCGGCTCGACCGACGAATGGCAACCACGACAGGCCGGCATTCCGGCGCGGCATACTTGTCAGTTGAGATTGTAGCTAATTGCTATTTGCTTTGAACGGAAGCGGAACTTTACAAGTGGGCAGGGAGAAAAGCAAGGGGAAAGAGGAAGGGCGAAAGAAAGACATAACGAATTTCCTTTTGCCCTTCTCCCTTCACCTTTACCCTTGCTGTATCGTCGGTGTGCCTTGCGCGGGCGGTTCGGTCGTCCAGAGCGGGGGCGCGGTCGTCGTGTCTGTTCCGGCGTCGGTCGGGCAGGCGTCTTCGAGGGCGAGCGAGATCACTTCGTCGATCATCTCGACCAAGTGAATGGTCAAGTCGTTGCGGACTTCTTCCGGCACTTCCGCCAAGTCTTTCTCGTTGTCTTTCGGCAGAATGATCGTCGTCACGCCGATGCGGTGCGCGGCGAGGAGTTTTTCCTTGATGCCGCCGACGGGCAGGACTTTGCCGCGCAGCGTAATCTCGCCAGTCATCGCCACGTCTTTGCGGACGGGAGCGCGCATCAATGCGGAAGCCATCGCGGTGGCGAGCGTGACGCCCGCCGACGGGCCGTCCTTCGGGATCGCGCCTTCGGGGATGTGGACGTGCAGATCGCGCTTGCGAATATGTTCGAGGCTCATGCCGAGACGCTCCGAGCGCGCCTTGACGCAGGTCAGCGCGGCCTGCGCGGATTCCTGCATCACCTCGCCGAGCTTGCCCGTCAGAGTCACGCCGCCGCGACCGTTCGTGAGCGTCGCTTCGATGTGTAGAACTTCGCCGCCGACTTCCGTCCAAGCCAGTCCGAGCGCGAGGCCGATCTCGCTGGATGCCGCCGCGTGCTGTTGCCGGAACTTGATAGGGCCGAGCATCTCGCGGACACGCTCGACGGTGACGA
>JALZKK010000073.1 GCA_030859285.1 Acidobacteriota bacterium
AGCAGCACGATCAAGTAGTAACCCGTCACCGTCGGCGGCAGCACGAGCGGCAACGTCAGCAAGGCGTCCAACAATTCCTTGCCGCGAAATTCGCGCCGCGCCAGCAAGAAAGCGAGCGCGAGTCCGAGCGCGCCGACGATCACCGTCGCCACGCTCACGACCAACAGCGAGACTCTCAACGCCGGCCAGATCATTTTTCACTCACGCCCTGAAAACCCTTGTGCTGCAAGATTGCTTGGCCTTCGGGACTTAAGACGAACTCGACGAAGCGTTGCGCCGATTCCTTCTGCCGGCTGTCTTTAATGACGGCAATCGGATACAGAATCGGATCGTGCGAATCCTCCGGTGCGCTGGCGACGACGCGCACTGCATCTCGCATCAAGGCCACATCCGAAGCGTAAACGAGTCCCGCGTCGGCCTCTCCGCGTGCTACGTAATCCAACACCTGCCGCACATCTTCGGCCAACACGAGACGAGATGCGAGTTGCGGCCAGAGTCCCAACTTGACGAGCGATTGTTGCGCGTACTGGCCGGCTGGCACTGTCTTCGGATTGCCGATGGCGAGACGTTGCAAACGCGAATCGTTTAATTGCGTGAGAGAATCCGGGACGAATGCTGCGTCGTGCGGGACGATGAGGACGAGCGTGTTGCGCGCGAAGTCGCGCCGCGTCTCCGGCAGAATCAATCCCGCACGCTCAAGCGCGTCCATCTGCCGCGCCCCCGCGCTGGCGAAGACATCGACCGGCGCGGCGTTCTCGATCTGCTTCTGCAAGACGCCCGACGCGCCATAATTAAAGACGACTTTGGTCCCCGTGCGGCTTTCGTAAAGACGACTGATCTCGTCGAAGGCGTTTTTGAGACTGGCCGCCGCCGAGACTGTGATCTCTGGCGTCAATGGTGTGTTTGCACTCTCTGAGTTCTGAAATTGGCATCCGGCTAACGCAAGAGCCAACAAGAGAGGGAGCGATCTCATGCGTTTGATTATACACACGGCCTCTCGATCAGAGGTTGGCGTTCTCAGAAAAAAGGGAGACGCCGTAACGTCTCCCTTCCGCGCTGTCGTCGTTGTTGGTCCCTTAGCCTTTGATTTTCTTTTTCGCTTCCGGGTAGGCGAGCGCGCGTTCCAGATTATTCTGCTTGAGATCGACGATCTCTTGGTAAATCTTCTGCGCGTTGGCTTGATCGCCGGAGCGTTCGTAGGCGCGTGCGAGCAAAAGTTTCTGGAAGGGATCGGTTTGATCGGCTTGCTTGAGATGTTCGATGGCTTTGGCGTAATCCTTGCTCTCAAGTTTGAGGTAGCCGGCGATGTAATGGTACGCGGGCCAGTACTGCTTGCCCTGCTCGCCGCCTTCTTCGATCATCTTCTTGAGCAGCTCGGCCTCTTTCCAAGCCTCTTCGTGTTTGCCCATCTTGGCAAGTGCGCGCCCGCGCCCGTGATGCAGGCGTCCGAGCCAGAGTTTCTTGTCCTGCTCGCTCAAGTTACTGCCCGGCACAGTCGCATAGCCTTTCTCATAAGCCTTGATCGACTCTTCAGCGCGCCCGTTTTCCAGCAAGAGCCGACCGATAGAGTTCCAGACAAAGACGGGCGGGAAATCACGCGCGCCGCTCGTTTTTGCATACTCCGCTTCAAAGGCTTGCAGTGTCTTCAAAGCCGACTCGACATCGCTTTCATAGAGGTGGGTAAAGGCGAGGCCGTAGCTTGGCAGTCCCGGCGCAGTTCCTTCCGGTTTTTTGGCGAGCGACTGTTTGAACAGCTCGCGTGCCTTCGCGTAATCGCCTTTCAGCAAATAGACGTTGCCGAGAAATCCATAGACGCGCGGCGTCGAGGGATCGAGTTGGATGGCACGTTCAAACGCCATCTGCGCCGTGTCGGGCTTTCCTAGATTCATGCTGATCTGCCCGATCATCATCTGCACCATGCGCTCTTCGGGATAATCTTTAGCGAGCGCCTCGAACGCCGCGAGCGCGTCGGCGGGCTTTTGTGCGCGCAGGAGCGCGAGCGCTTCCAGATAACGGCGTTCGCCGTCGGAAGCGTTCTTCACTAACTCAAGAGCCTTGTCGTGATGCGGCTTGGCCTGCGGCGGCGGGCCGCTTGCGACGGCAAGGAGGTAATGCGCGAAAGCGAAATTCGGATCGGCAGCGACGGCCTTCTGCGCTGTCGGCAAGGCTTGCGGGTTGAACTGGAAACTCTCGATCATGCGGATCAACTGCACGACCGTTTCTTGAGCTTCTTTCGATTTGGTGGTGAAAGTGATCTTCTTCGGCTTCGTTTCATCGGCGACGGCAATGGCGTTGCTCGTGAAGATCAAAAACGCTGCCAGCAAAAGGCTCAGGCGGCATAGGGACTTGCTCATGTTTATCTATCTCCTCGTTGAAAATTCGGGCGGATTCGCGCGACTGAAAAAGCTGGCGTGCTTGATCGTTGCTCGCGCTGGAAC
>JALZKK010000084.1 GCA_030859285.1 Acidobacteriota bacterium
CGGTCGTCGGCTTGACTCATCTCAACCGTATCTTCGTCTGAGGCTGGTACTCAGGCAGAAGTGTGTCCACTTGACGGTGGGCGAGGCAAGGACCGTCGTTTCTCTTATTCATCGGAACATCTATTCATCATCCATCATTTCGAGGTTCGTAATGGCAGAAGAGAATCAGGAAAATACGACTGAGACGGGCGCGGAAGCGGACATGCCGCAGACCGAGAGCGCAGCAGCGGAAGACGCAGAACGCGTCGCGGAAGCGACCACGTCGGGCGAGAATCTGGCGCACGGAGTTGATGCGAGCATTGATTCACAGCCGGGCAATGCTGCAGGGACGGAAGAGGGCAAACGCAATCGTCGCGCTGAGAAAGTCGGGATCGTCGCGTCGGACAAGATGACCAAGACGGTCGTCGTCCGCGTGGATCGGCAGGTCAAGCACTCGAAGTACCGACGCTACGTCCGCCGCACCTCGAAGTTCATGGCGCACGACGAAACCGGCGCGACCATCGGCGACAAAGTGCGGATTATCGAAACCCGCCCGCTCTCGTCCCGCAAGCGCTGGCGCGTGATCGAGATTGTGCAGAAAGCTGAGAAGTAATCAGTAATCAGAGTCAGTAATCAGCAAAAGCAAAAACTGATGACTGATTACTGCGAACGGAGTGAGCCATGGCAATTCAAATGCAAACGTCTTTGGACGTGGCGGATAATTCGGGCGCGCGACGGGTCGAGATGATTATGGGCATCGGCGGCTCGACGGGGCGGAAGGCCGGTCTCGGCGATAAGATCAAAGTGACCGTCAAGGAAGCTGCGCCCGACGGCGCGGTGAAGAAGGGGACGGTACATAACGCCGTGATCGTGCGGACGCGCAAGGAAGTGCGCCGCAGAGACGGGACTTACATCCGCTTCGATCAGAATGCGTGCGTGTTAATTAAACCGGACGACACGCCGATTGGGACGCGCGTCTTCGGGCCGGTGGCGCGTGAGTTGCGCGACCGGAATTTTATGAAGATCGTTTCGCTCGCGCCGGAGGTGATTTAAGAAATGGCAGCGACTAAGGGGACCAAGCGTTCCAAGATCAAGAAGGGCGACATGGTTCAAGTGATCGCCGGCAGGGGATGGGCGACCTTCGACAAAAACGGCAACCGCACGCCGCGACGCGGGCGCATACTTGAAGTCAACCCGACGAAGGGCAAGGTCAAAGTCGAAGGCGCAGGCATTATCAAAAAACATCAGCGCGCCAACCCACAATCGAATCGCGGCGGCGGCATTATCGACAAGGAAGCGTGGATCGACATTTCGAACGTGCAGATGATCGATCCGCAGTCAGGCAAGCCGACGCGCGTGCGTTATGAAGTCGAAGGCGACGGCTCGAAGAAGCGCATCGCCGCCGGCAGCGGGCAGCGTTTAGACAAGTGAATCGTCAATGGTTAATGTTGGGTTTAAGGTTTGAGGTGTGAAGTTTGCAGTCTGGATTTGAGATTTGAAATTCGTGTTTTCAACTTCAAACCTGAAACCTCAAACTTGAAACCGAGGGTTTGATATGGCAGCCAGACTGAAAGAACGTTATCACAAAGAGATTGCACCGGCGCTCGCCAAAGAGTTCGACATCACGAACCCAATGGCGACGCCAAAGCTGGAAAAGATCGTCCTCAACATGGGCCTCGGCGAGGCCGTCGCCAACTCGAAGATCATGGACACGGCGGCTGACGAACTGGCCTCCGTCGCCGGGCAGAAGCCGGTCGTGACGCGCGCCAAAAAATCCATCGCCGCGTTCAAACTCCGTCAAGGAATGCCCATCGGCACGATGGTCACGCTGCGCGGCGACCGGATGTACGAATTCTTTGATCGTTTGGTGTCCGTCGCCCTGCCGCGCGTCCGCGACTTTCGCGGCGTCTCAGCCAAAGCGTTCGACGGGCGCGGCAATTACACGCTCGGCGTTCGCGATCAACTGATCTTCCCCGAAATCGACTTTAACAAAGTCGATAAAACGCGCGGCATGAATATCTCGATTGTGACCACCGCGCGCAACGACGAGCAGGCACGCGCGCTCTTGAAGGCGCTCGGAATGCCTTTTAGACAGTAAAGCAGAGGATAGAGGGTAGAGGACAGTAAAAGACAAAACTGGCTCCCTTCTATCCCCTACCCTCTATCTCTGAGGTTCTATGGCAAAGAAATCGATGATCGCGAAAGCGAACCGGAAACCAAAATTCTCGTCGCGCGCTTACACGCGCTGTCAGCGTTGCGGCAGGCCCCGCGCCTATTTGCGGAAGTTTCAACTCTGCCGCATTTGCTTCCGCGAACTGGCGCTGCAAGGGCAGATTCCGGGCGTTGTGAAATCAAGCTGGTAAGAAAAGCAGTGATAAGTGACGAGTGATAAGTTGATAACCAAAGAACTTGCCTTTGCTCGTCACTCGTCATTCGTCACTGGAGTTAAGTAATGACTGATCCTATTGCCGATATGCTGACGCGGATGCGGAACGCGATTGCCGCGAAGCACTCGCGTGTGGATATCCCGGCCTCGAAGCTGAAATTGGAAGTCGCCCGCATCCTCAAAGAAGAGGGTTACATCAACAACTTCGTCACGAAGGGCGAGGGCGTCAAGCGCGTGATCCGCGTCTTCTTGCGCTACGACGCGCGCGGCACTTCGTCGATCTCGCACTTGAACCGCGTCTCCAAACCGGGTCGGCGCGTTTATCTGGGCGCGACTGAGATTCCGAAAGTCCTCGGCGGCTACGGCGTCAACATCGTCTCAACTTCGCGTGGCCTGATGAGCGGCAAGCGCGCCCGCCGCGAAAACGTCGGCGGCGAGGTGCTGGCAGAAGTTTACTAGCAGTGACGAGGGACAAGTGACGAGTGACAAGTTGAATACTTTTCTCTCGTCACTTGTCACTTGTCACTCGCCACTGAGGTTGAGCTATGTCTCGTATTGGAAAAAAGGTCATCACCGTGCCGCAGGGCGTGACGGTGACGGTGCGTGAGCGCGAGTTGGAAGTGAAAGGGCCGAAGGGGACGTTGAAGACGCCGGTTCCCGAAGGAATCGCTTTCAATCTTGAAGGGGACCAATTGCAGGCCGAGCGCGCGTCGGATGAGTTGGCGGCGAAACACGGGTTGGCGCGGGCGCTGGCGAACAACGCTGTCGTCGGCGTCACCGAAGGGTTTTCCAAGCAGATGGACGTGGTCGGCGTCGGCTACAAAGCCGATGTGCAGGGCAAGAAAATCGTCTTCTCGCTCGGCTATTCGCACCCCATCGAATTCCCGCTGCCCGAAGGCATCGACGCCAAAGCGGAGCGCGTGCCTGCGAAAGCGTCGATTCAGCAGTATCAGTTGACGCTGACGCTCTCCGGCATCGACAAGCAGAAACTCGGACAGGTCGCCGCCGAGATGCACAATCTTCGCAAGCCAGACCCGTACAAGGGCAAAGGCGTGCGCTACGCCGGTGTGCCGTTGAAACTGCGGCCCGGCAAGACGGGGAAATAAAGCGATTGCGGATTTCGGAATGCGGATTTAAGATTAGTTTTTCAATCCGTATTCCGAAATCCGCAATGGAGTTGGCAATGGCACAGAGAGATAGAGCAGAGGTTCGCCGGGCAGTGCATCGACGGATTCGGCGCAAGGTGCAGGGTAGCGGCGAGCGCCCGCGTCTGACGATTTACCGGAGTTTGAATCACATCTACGCGCAGATCATCGATGATGTGCAGGGGCGCACGCTGGCCGCCGCTTCGACGACGGAGAAAGATTTGCGCGGCGCGACCGGCGGCAACGTCGAAGCCGCCGAGCGAGTGGGCCGCGCGATTGCCGAGCGCGCTTTGAGCGCGGGTGTCGATCACGTTGTTTTTGATCGCGGCGGGTATCGCTATCATGGGCGCGTCAAGGCGCTCGCCGATGCCGCGCGTGAAGCCGGGTTGAACAAGAGTGAGGCCGGACAGCAGCAGGAGGAGACGGCTGAGGCCGAAGCAGTAACTGAAGGATAGCAATGCGACAACCAAAACACCGTATCTCAGCGCAGGGGCTTGATCTGAAAGATCAAGTGATTTCGATCAACCGCGTGACCAAAGTAGTCAAGGGCGGTAAGAACTTGAGCTTCGCGGCTCTGGTCGTCGTCGGCGATGAAGCGGGCCACGTCGGCTTCGGCTCCGGCAAGGCGCGCGAAGTGCCGCTCGCGATCAAGAAGGCCATCGAATCGGCGAAGAAAAATTTGATCCGCGTGCCGCTCATCGAAAACACTCTGCCGCACCAACTCATTGGTAATTACGGTGCAGGCCGCGTCCTGATGAAGCCGGCCTCGCCGGGGACGGGCGTCATCGCCGGCGGCACGGTGCGCGCGATCATGCAGGCCGCAGGCGTCCACGACGTGCGAACCAAAGTGCTTGGCTCGACCAACCCGCACAACGTCGTCCGCGCCACCTTCGACGGTTTGCTGAACATGAAAGATCCGATGGAGTTGGCCCGGCTGCGCGGCAAGCAAGTGGAGGAGTTATAAAGATGGGTGTACTCGATTCTTTAACCAAAGCCGTCGGATCGGTCGTGGAAACGGTCGGCGAAGCCCTGACCGGCTCGGATGAAAAAGCCGCCGACAGCGAAAAAATGCCCGCCGCGATGACCGGCGGAAAGATTCGCATTCAGTATTACCGTAGTTTCATTGCCTTCCCGAAGACGCAGAAAAAGATCGTGCGGAGCGTCGGGCTCACTAAGCTGAATCAGATCGTCGAGCGCCCCGACACGCCCGCGATGCGCGGCTTCGTCGCGAAAGTCCCGCACTTGTTAAGAATTGTCGAATAAGTGAATTTGCGATTTTTGATTTTTGATTTGCGATTGGTCGTCAGCGACGAGGGTTTCTTTCAATCAAAAATCAAAAATCAAAAATTAAAAATCGGAGCAGATCATGGCTATCGGACTTAATAACTTGCGCGTGCCGGAAGGCTCGACTCATAAAAAGAAGCGCGTCGGGCGCGGCCCCGGTTCGGGCTTAGGCAAGACTGCCGGGCGTGGTAACAAAGGACAGAAATCGCGTTCGGGCTACTCAGCAAAGATCGGTTTCGAGGGCGGGCAGATGCCTTTGCAGCGCCGTCTGCCGAAACGCGGGTTTACGAACATTTTCAAGAAGCAGTGGATCGAAGTGAGCCTCGCGACGCTAGAGCGGAGCTTCGAGGCCGATGAGGAAGTGACGCCCGAATTGATGCACGAGCGCGGTGTGATCGCCAAAGGCCGCCGCGACATCGTGGTCCTCGGCACGGGCGACATCACGAAAGCCCTGCGCGTCTCGGCGCACCGCTTCACCAAAAGCGCGCGCGAGAAGATCGAGGGCGCGGGCGGCGCGGCCACGCTGCTCACGAAAGCCGTGACGAGTAGCGAGTGACAAGTTAAGCCGGTGAAAATTGATGCGTGACGAGTGACAAGCGACGGGTTGGGGATTATCCTGACTGTGTTGCCTGTCGCTCGTCACTTGTCACTTTTGTAAGAAAGAAGCGCTGATATGGAAAAGTTTTTCGCCGCCGTTCGCAACATGTTTCAGGTCCCAGACCTGCGAAAGCGTATCTTCTTCACGCTGGGACTGCTCGCGGTCTATCGCCTCGGCGCGCACATCACCGCGCCGGGCATCAATAAGGAGCAACTGGCGCGCGTCTGGAACGAAGTCGGGAACACTTTGCTAGGCGTCCTTGACCTTTTCTCCGGCGGAAATTTTCAGACGATCTCGATCTTCGCCCTCGGCGTCACGCCCTACATCACGGCCTCGATCATTCTGCAACTGATGACGACGGTCTTCATAAGCCTGAAGAAATTGCAAGAGGAAGGCGAGGCTGGGCGGCAGAAGATCAATCAGTACACGCGCTATCTGACGGTGATACTGGCTTTGTTCCAGACTTCCATCGTCGCGCGCTGGCTGCAAGCCAATGGCGTCGGCGAGCCGGGCTGGGGCTTCCTGTTGACGACGATGCTGACATTGACGACCGGCACCGTCTTCGTGATGTGGCTCGGCGAGCAGATCACCGAACGCGGGATCGGCAATGGTATCTCGCTCTTGATCTTTGCAGGGATCGTCATCGGCTTGCCGAACGGCATCCAGCAGGTTTTGCTCAAGCTGCGGAGCGGCGACACGCTCGAAGTGATCGGCGTGATCGCGCTCGTCGTGATGCTCGTCGCTTTAATCGCGTTCATCGTCTTTGTCGAAACGGCACGGCGCAAAGTACCGATCAGTTATGCGAAGCGCCACGTCGGGCGGCAACTCGTCGGCGGACAGCAGACCACGATGCCCTTGAAGATCAATATGGCGGGCGTCATCCCCGTCATCTTCGCTTCGTCGATGCTGGCCTTCCCGCAGACAATTTTGCAGTTCATTGAGTATGACGCGGCCAATCCGAACTCTTGGAGGAGCCGCATCGTCACGTTCTTTCAAGCATTCCACGGCGGCGATCCGTATTACGAGTTGGTCTTCATCTCGCTGATCGTCCTCTTTACATTCTTTTACATCACGATCATCTTCAACGTCGAAGAAGTGGCGGACAATCTGCGGAAGCACGGGGGCTTTATCCCCGGCATCCGCCCCGGAAGAACGACCGCCGAATATCTGAACGCGACTTTGACGCGACTGACGACCGTCGGCGCGATTTACCTCGCGCTCGTCGCTTTGCTGCCGCAGATCATGTTGAGCGGATTCAACGTCGGGCGCTTGCCGTTTATCGGCGAGCCGTTGGACCAATTTGTGAGCAGCACTCCGGGCTTGGGTTGGATTCCGACCGGCATGGGCTACCAGTTTTACTTCGGCGGCACATCGCTCCTGATCCTTGTCGGCGTCGCGATGGACACTGTGGCGCAGATTGAAGCGCATCTCGTCATGCGGAACTACGAAGGCTTCCTCGGCGGCGGCAACCGCTTACGCGGACGCAGAAGCTAAAAGCAGAGGATAGAGGATAGAATACAGGTTGTTACTATCCTCTATCCTCTATCCTCTATCCTCTGAGTATGTCGAAGATCATCGTCTTAATGGGCGCGCCGGGCGCGGGGAAGGGGACGCAGGCGCGTCTGTTGCAGGAGCGGCTGGGGCTGCCGCAAATTTCGACGGGTGATATGTTCCGCGCGATGAAGGAGTCGCAGACCCCGCTCGGCGAAGAGGTGCGCGCCATTATGCGCGCCGGGAAGTTAGTCCCGGATGAGATCACGATCCGGGTGGTCGAAGAGCGGACTTCGCGGGACGATTGCCGCAACGGGTACATCCTCGACGGCTTCCCGCGCACGACGGCGCAAGCCACGATGCTGGAAAATCTAGCCGCCGATCAGGGGCAGCAGATTCAAGCGGCGCTGATTAATGTCCCCTTTGATATTTTAGAAAAGCGGATGACGGGCCGGCGCAACTGCCCGGTGTGCGGCAAAATTTATAATGTATATTTCAAGCCGCCCCTGAGAAAAGGCTTTTGCGATCTGCACCCGGAAGCGCAACTGAACCATCGAGCCGACGACAATCCTGAGACGATCATCGCCCGGCTCGTGACATACGAACGGGATACGCTGCCGCTCATCGATTACTATGCCGCCTCCCAACGCTTGAGCCGCGTTGACGGCACGCGCAGCCCAGAGGCGATCTACACGGAAATCGAGAAGACGGTGACGGGTGACGGGTGACAAGTTAAAACCAAGAGCTTGGCTTGTCACCCGTCACCCGTCACTCGTCACTGCTTTTATGATCATCGGGAAGTCAAGAAAAGAGTTAGAGAAGATGCGGGCGGCAGGGCGGCTCGTCGGCCTTGTGCGTGAGCATGTGCGGAGATTGGCGCGGCCCGGCGTCACAACTCTTGAACTCGACCGCGCGGCGGAGCGGATGATCCGTGACGCAGGTGCGCTACCGACTTTCAAAGGCTATAACGGCTATCCCTTTTCGATCTGCGCGTCGGTCAACGAGCAAGTCGTTCATGGCTTTCCATCGAATTACGCGCTGAGAGACGGCGATATTATTTCAGTCGATATTGGCGTCACTCTCAACGGGTTCGTGGGCGATACAGCGACCACGATCCCGATTGGCAATGTGCGCCCTGACTGGTTAGAACTGATCCGCATCTCGGAAGAGTGCCTCGAACGCGCTATTGAACAGTGCCGGCATGGGCGGCATCTCGGTGACATCGGCTGGGCAGTGCAGCAGCACGCGGAGGCGCATGGCTATTCCGTCGTGCGTGAGTATGTCGGCCACGGCATCGGGCGGAAAATGCACGAAGACCCGCAAATCCCGAACTACGGCAAGCCCGGCACGGGAGCCAAGATCAAAGCCGGTTACGTCTTCGCCGTCGAGCCGATGATCAATCTGGGAACGCACCACACGAAGACGTTGGCCGACGGCTGGACGGTAGTGACAGTTGACGGGCAGCCGAGCGTGCATGTCGAACACACAGTCGCAGTTACCGAAGAAGGGCCGGAAGTGCTGACGCGGATGGCTGAGATAGCCGAGCCGCAGCCGCAAATGGAAACGTCGGCGCGAGTTTAGAGCGTTGCGGCGCACTCGTCGCTTGGCATCAATAGAGCCGTATGGTACTATCCACAATTTGCCGAGACAGGCATTTTTCAATCTATTGGAAGGCGAGCTGATTCAAGGGCGGAGTACGCACCGCTACAAGTTAAGCCACAGTATGTTCCCGGCTGGAGAGGTAGGTGGAAAATGAAAGTCAGAGCTTCCGTTAAGAAAATGTGTGATAACTGCAAGATCATCCACCGCAAAGGCGTGGTGCGCGTGATCTGCACGAACCCGAAGCATAAGCAGCGGCAAGGCTAATTGAATTGCGGATTTCTGCGGATTATGAATTCAAATGGTTTTTACCAATCCGCATTCCGCATTCCATAATGGAGATAAGAAATGGCTCGTGTGGTTGGCGTCGATCTGCCGGTGAATAAGCGCGTCGAGATCGGCCTTACGTACATTTACGGCATCGGTCGCTCGCGCGCGAACGCGATTTTACAAGAGGCGGGCGTCCACCCGGACACTCGCGTGCGCGATCTCAACGACGAGCAATTGGGACACATCCGCTCGGTGATCGAGGGGCAGGGCGAAGTCGAAGGCGATCTGCGAAAGCGCGTCCAAATGGACATCAAGCGTTTGATGGACATCGGCGCATATCGCGGCCTGCGTCACCGCCGCTCGCTCCCCGTGCGCGGCCAGCGCACGCACACCAACGCACGCACCCGCAAAGGGCCGCGCCGCGCGACTATCGCCAAGAAGAAAGCGCCGGGCAAGAAGTAAACAGTTTTCAGTTTTCAGTTTTGAGTTTTCAGTTTTAACTGGAGGCTGCTGGCTGAGAACTGAAAACTCAAAACTGAAAACTGAGTTATGGCAAAAGCAACAGCAGGCGGCAAAAAGAAAGTCTTTCGGAAGAAAGAGAAGAAGAACATTCCGAATGGGATCGCGTTCATCGCGGCGTCGTTCAATAACACGATGATCTCGATCACGGACTTGGAAGGCAACCTCGTCGCGCAGTCGTCTTCGGGCGCGCGCGGATTCCGCGGCTCGCGCAAGGGGACGCCCTTCGCCGCGCAGCAGGCGGCCTACGAGGCGGCGAACAAAGCGAAGGAAGCCGGGATGCAGCAGTGCGAAGTGCGCGTCAAGGGGCCGGGCGGCGGTCGTGAATCCGCGATCCGCGCGATCAACAACGCCGGTATCCGCGTCACCGCGATCCGCGACACGACGCCGATCCCGCACAATGGCTGCCGCCCACCGAAGCGGCGCAGAGTTTAACGACAGTGATGAGTGACAAGTTAAAGCAGAAGACTTGTCTTTATCTCGTCACTTGTCACTGTTTTTTCGGGCCTAAAGGATGAAGGGCCGCGTTAGCGCGGCTCGTAAACTTTTCCGTCTAGCAAGCAGACTGGAGGCAATTAGTGGCTAGGTATAGAGGTGCGGTGTGCCGTTTGTGCCGCCGCGAAGGTGCGAAATTATTTCTGAAGGGCGACCGTTGCTACAAGCCCTCTTGTCCGATTGAGAAGCGCGGCACGCAGCCACCCGGACAGCACGGCAACAGCCCACGCCGCGGCAAGGCGCTCGTCGGCTACGCCCAGCAGTTGCGCGAGAAGCAGAAGGTCAAGCGCATTTACTTTATCCTCGAAGGGCAGTTCCGCAACTACTTCGATAAGGCTCGGAAGTTCAAGGG
>JALZKK010000120.1 GCA_030859285.1 Acidobacteriota bacterium
ATCCTGTCCGAGCCGGGCAGTTTGAGCGACGAGGCGGCGCTCGTTCGAGCCGTCTATTGGCGGCTCTGCAAAGCCGGGGGCGAACCGGGGATGAGCATGGAAGATTGCGACGCCAGACAGATGTTCAGCGCCTACCAACGTTTGGTCAGTAGCGCGCTGGCGTGTCACGCGCACCCGCATTTTGACAGCGTGCCTTTCATCGTAGAGTTAGTCCGGCGGTGCAGGGATGAAGCTGCAAAACCATTGACAGCAATGGAAACCGACGCGCTCACGGCACGCGCGTTACTTCAAGGCTGATTCGTCTCCGCCGCGCGGCGCGATACTTACTGACGCCTTCCCTCACGAGCTGATAGATCGTCCCACGATTCTGCGCGATCAATTTGAACCATGCCCGCTTGTTCATCTGCGGAAAGTAAATCCCACGAAAGAATAGCCGCGCGATTAAGTGTCCGATGCGATATTCGACCGGCCTATCGCTGATCGATTCGAGCGCTTCGCGATTCCGCTCCGGGCTGTATGAAGCCCGCCACGCGAGATCGACTTCGGTGCGCGCTTCCTTGATCGTCATCTTCAGCGGCGTGTGCGCCATCTCGAACGGCGCGAAGTCCATCCAGTGCTTTGGACGCGTAAGTCGTCCCGCCGCCGCCAGACGATCATAAAGCGGTGTGGCCGGAAACGGTGTGAGTTGGCCGAAGACGGGCAGGCCCGGGGCCCACGTGTGAATCTGTGCGAGCGTGCGCGCGGCCACGCCCGGCGTGTCGTTGTCCATGCCAAAGATGAAGGACGTGATCGCATACACGTCGCGCTCGGCGAGCCGGTTCAGCACGGCGGCGTAATCGCCCGGCTTGTTGAAATTCTTGTTCACGTCGGCGAGGTTCGCCGGATCAACCGACTCCATGCCGATGAAAATCCACTTACCGCCGGAGCGCGCGATCAAATCGACGAGTTCCTCATCGCCCAAGAGATTGGCGCTGATCTGCGCGACCCACGGGAGTTGCGCGTTGGCGGCGATCATGTCGCGCAACAGCGACTTGGTGCGCTTCTTATTGATTGCAAAATTGTCGTCGATGAAAAAGACGGCGATCTGGCCGCCATCCTGCCGCGCGCGTTTTTTCAATCGCAGCAATTCTTCAACCACACTCTCGTTGCTGCGAAAGCGGATCGAATCCCCGAAAAATCCGGTGACGGTGCAAAACTCGCATCCATACGGGCAACCGCGCCCCGACTCTATCGGGATGACGCGAAATGTTCCCCACCCGCTCCCCATTCGCTCCAGCAGCGGGCGCGCGATTTTAGGGACGAGATTGAACTGATTGAGATCGAGCGTCTCCCACGGGATCGACGGGTAAAGTTGCAGGCTCGGCTTGCGCTCCAATCCCTTCTCATCGACCGGCTTATAAACTTCTTTGAGTTCGCCGCGCGCCGCATCCGCAACGATCTGCGGCCATGTCTCGTCGGCTTCGCCAAGCGCGATGGCATCGGCATGGCGCGGCCCGCCGTCGCGTCCGAGAGCTTCGTCCGGCACTTCCGTCACGTGCGGCCCGCCCATCACGACAGGGACGCCGGCAGCGCGGATCGCGTCGGCCATGCGATACGCTTTAGCGATCATTCTGGTCATCGCGCCGATGCCGACGAGATCGATCTGTTGCTCGCGCACGAAACGCACGAGTTCTTCTTCATTCATCGCGCGCGCGTTGCCGTCAACCAACAGCACTTCATGTTCGGGCGGGGTAATCGCCTGTAACAGGAACATCCACAGGTGTGGCATAAAATTGCGCGTCACACCGTTGTCGGGGTTATATAGCAAGATTTTCATGATTCTTCTTTCCGGCGCAAAACAGTTATCGTTTAAGGCCATAACGCGCCCGGCGGCTTGCGCGAAGTCTCTGCGGCTTCGTTGGCGAGCGTTTCACCAAAGCATTCCATACGTGTCCCTGCTCTATTGCGCGGTGCTTAAGCTGACTTTTGGTGCAAGCGTAGCGGGAGCGACGACACGAGACGGCATGGGGAGTGAGCCGGGGGAACTCGCTTCCAAATGTCGGGCGCGTTTTCAATGGAGCGGAGTATAGCAGATATGTACGCTATGCACATAAGACGGCTGATTGATCGTCCTCCGGGCAAACACCACCGCAAACGATTGAGGCGGAGAGTTGAATTAAACAGAATCGGGCGAGTAAACTTCCCTCCATTATGCTGGTCTTAGGAATCGAAAGTTCCTGCGACGAGACGGCGGCGGCGGTAGTGCGCGACGGGCGCATGATGTTGTCTTCAGTGATCTCTTCGCAGATTGAGACGCACAAGCGGTTTGGCGGCGTCGTGCCGGAGATCGCTTCGCGGGAGCATCTCGACAAGATCGTGCCGGTCGTCGAAGAAGCTTTCGCGCGGGCGGGCATCAGCAAAAACGAGATCGACGGCATCGCCGTGACGGTCGGGCCGGGGCTGGTCGGCTCGCTCCTTGTCGGTCTGTCTTACGCGAAGGGCATGGCCTACGCGCTGGAGAAGCCGCTCGTCGGCGTCAATCACATCGAGGGACACATTTATTCAATCGTGTTTGAAAATCCGCCGATTGAGTATCCAGCTTTCGCACTCATCGTCTCCGGCGGGCATACGAATTTGTTTCTCGTGCCGGAGCCGGGCAAATATCGTGTGCTGGCGCGGACGCGCGATGACGCGGCTGGCGAAGCGTTCGACAAGGTGGCAAAGATGTTGGGGCTGGGTTATCCGGGGGGACCAATCATCGAACGACTCGCACGCGAAGGCGACGAGCGTGCCGTCCGCTTCAGCGTCCCGCGCATGGGCGACGGACGGCCCGATTTCAGTTTCAGCGGATTGAAGACCGCCGTCTCGAAACACGTCCGTGAGACGGGATTGCAGCCGGTGGCGGAAGGCGCTGAGATTCCGCAGGCAGTGAAAGATTTGGCCGCGAGCTTTCAACGCGTGGTGGTGCAATCGCTCGTCGGCACGACTGAAAAATTGGCAAAAGAATTTCATCCGCGCACGTTAATCGTCGCAGGTGGCGTCGCTTGCAACGGCGCGCTTCGCAAAACGGCGACGGCGGCAGGTGCGCGCCTCAATATTCCTGTCTCTTTCCCTTCGCCACATCTCTCGACTGACAACGCGGCCATGATCGCAGCCGCCGGCACAGTCAAACTGCAAGCGGGCGAACGCGCCGGCCTCGATCTCAATGCCGACGTGTCTTTGCGTTTGCAAAACGTTGATGTTGAAGACGAGGCATTACGTCGCAGCCGCGTGCGCTACCGACTCTAAAAGCAAGGATGAAGGCGGAAGGATGAAAAGAGTTTTAGCTTCTTTTCATCCTTCCGCCTTCATCCTTCATCCTTCATCCCTAAATTCAAAGCCGCCTTGCTCGTGAAAGCAAAGGCGGCTTTGGGTTGCCGGAGTGATGCGAGGGGGCGTTCCGAAGAACGCCATGCAAACTCCGGCAAGCTGAGATCAAATTGATAAAATTATTCAGGCACTCGCGCGACTTCCGTCGTTGCCGATTGGTTGATCTCGATCAGTTTGGCAAATTTGATGATATTCTTTTCGTCAAGCTCGACAGTAATCACGTCGCCGACTTGCAAATCTTTCACTGACACTTGGCGTTCGCTCATCCGAACTTTCGTGTCGCCGCCCTTCATTGCAATGACGTGTTCGACACCGGTCTGCGCGATGACGGAAACACGTTCTTCCGTGACCTCGACCACCCGTGCATCGACCATTAAATTTTCGCCATCTTGATCACTGGCAAACACAGGCGACAACGAAAACAATGCTATTAGGAGAGCCGCGCCGAATTTTCTAAAGTTGCTTTTCATATTCCACCATCACATCTCAAATGCGAACTACAGTTGTGATGATGGCAACCCGTATGCCGCGCTTGCGTTTGAGTTTATTTAAGCGGCTAAGTTGTGAATTTAAGGAGATTACTAAAGAACGGCCAGCATTATCGGGTCAAAATGGCTGTTCGTGTTCTGTGCTTTTGTATGAGGCGCGAACGGATTGTATTGATGCAAGGTGGACGATAGACCATCGTCGATGGACAAAGCCGTTTATATCTATCCATCGTCGATGGTCTAATCATCCATCGTCCGTTTATCCGAAAATGTCGCGGACTTTATCGAGCAGTCCTTTGTCTTCTAAATCGCGGTCTTCGATCTCGGCTAGTTGTTCGAGCAGTTTGCGTTGTTCGCGTGTGAGCGTGATCGGTGTTCGCAGTGTGACGGAGACGAAGAGATCGCCGTTGCCGCGCCCGCCGAGGATGGGCATTCCTTGTCCCTTCAGGCGGAAGACTGTGCCGGTTTGCGTGCCGGCAGGAATTTTTAGTTGCTGCTCGCTGTTCAAAGTCCCGACCGTGATTTCAGCGCCGAGCGCGGCTTGCGCGAACGTGACGGGAACAGAAGCGTAGAGGTTACCGCCCTGCCGCTCAAACTGCTCGTGTTCTTTGACGTGGATGACGACGTAGAGATCGCCCGCGCCGCCGCCTTGCGTGCCGCCCTCGCCTTCGCTGACGATCCGCAGGCGCGATCCCGTCTCGACGCCCGCTGGGATTTTCACTTCCATCGACTTCTCACGCTCGACGCGACCCACGCCCCGGCAAGTTTCACAGGGCGTGCGGATGATGCGTCCTGTGCCGCGACATGTGCCGCACGTGCGCGCGACGGAGAAGAAGCCTTGTTGATAACGCACCTGCCCCGCGCCACTGCAAGTCGAACAGGTTTCGGGCTGTGTGCCGCTCTTCGCGCCGGAACCGCTGCACGTCTCGCAAGTTTCAAGACGCGGGATGCGGAGTTGCGCGGTCATCCCGCGCGCCGCCTCTTCGAGCGTGATCTCCAGATCGTAACGCAGATCTGCGCCGCGCTGGGCGGCGGAACGACGCGCGCCGCCGGAGCGATTGCCGAAGATGTCGCCGAAGCCGAAGATGTCGCCGAGAATATCTTCGATGCCGCCGAAGCCTTGCGCGCTCCAATTCACGCCCGCACCGCTGGACACGCCCGCGTGGCCGAAGCGGTCATAACGCGCACGCTGTTCCGGGTTCGACAGCACGGCGTAAGCCTCCGCCGCTTCCTTAAATCTCTCTTCCGCCGCCGCATCGCCCGGATTCTTGTCCGGGTGATACGTGACGGCAAGTTTCCGGTACGCGCTCTTTAGTTCCTGCTCGCTCGCGTTCCGGCTGATTGCTAAAACTTCGTAATAATCTCTTTTGCTCATAGAAACAGTGACGACTGACAAACGACGAGTGACGAGTTAAGACCAGCATTCTAGCTTGTCACTCGCCACTCGTCACTTTGTCACAACGCTTTATTCTTGATTACTTTGATCAGATGTCTGGGGTTTCGGGTTGGCCGGCGGCGCATTGAGGAGCGCGACGGTCAAGACGGC
>JALZKK010000121.1 GCA_030859285.1 Acidobacteriota bacterium
GCCTTTCAAGGCTTTGATTTTTGCGACGGCACGGCGATTGAACGGATCAACTCCTAGCCCGTAGATAGTATCGGTGCGGAAGGCGATCACTTCGCCGCGCTTGATTGCTGCGGCGGCGATGCTTCTCGCCTCTGCGCCATCGGGTAGAATCCACGTTTTCGTGTCAGAGGGTTTCATCGTTGGCGGGTTTCTGAGTTATCTTAAATTCGCTCTCAAGAATTTTTGGCAGATAATCTGAACGCTGATCAATGCCCAAGACCAACGCACAGCATGACATCGATCTCGACGGCTTTCCTCCGGGAGCGGTGACGCGGTTTTCAAAGCTACTCTGTCTCGCTTGCCTGTTCAAGCTCTTCACCAAGCAGATGGGCTTGGCCGCGCGCACAGCCTATTCTGAAATCAAGCGGCACGAATTTTCCAGCTCTGAATTGACTGGCAAGGAGACGACGCGCCCGTTTTTCCAGAGCGATGAGAAACACCCGCGCTGTCCTTATTGCAATGCCGCCAAACGCTGGCACGCGCATCTCGAAATTTACCGCATCGAAGGCGGCAAAGCCACCGATGCCGCCCGCCGCGCCCTCGTTAAATCTTTACCAAAGCTGAATGAAAATTTTCAATTGATCGAGCAGAAGACGACTGGGCGCGCGGCCTTCTTCGCGTGGCTCGACACGCTCGGCGGCACACTCGATTTCGCGTACGACGGCTGGCTCTTGCAAGCGACTCAGGCATTCTTGGAACGGCGCGAGCCGAAGACAAAGTGGGGAGAAATTTTCGCAGGCGTCCGCGCGGCGCGGCGTTCGCAAAGGTTAAGTGTGGGTTGGGAACGAGACGGCGCGCGGTTGTTTCTCGCTCCATCTTTGTACGCCGAAGCGCTGCTCGTGCAGTACCTCGTCAGCCGCTCGCAAGCGCACGGCGGATTAACGCTCGAAGGACGTTTAACTTTAATTGAACTCTTTCGCCGGCTGCGCCAAGCGGGACTCTTCGCGTCGCTCGAGTTGACCGGTGCGGATCAAGCCGAGACGCTTGAGAAACTCATCGACCAAGTCACCGGCGGCGACATTTCGCTCAAGCTGCACTTCCTCGTTGATCGCCGCGACTTCCTCGCGAAAGCCAAAGCCGTTTACACCTCTCTCGCCAGTTAGCTTTCACCGAGTCAGCAAAGAGCGCGCGTGCTGGGAGCACAGACGTCTCGTCTGCCAAGCTCGCGCGCGAGCTAATCACCTTCCGCTTTCACTCAACCTTGTGTGAGTGTAACCGCTTTATTAGCGCTGAAGCGCTCATAGCGGACGGGACGTCCGCGCTCCTAGCAAAGAGCGACGCCTGATTTCATAACGAGCGCTAAATGCACCTGTAAAGCGCTTTAGATACTCGTCTCGTTGCGAGCTTTGTCGCGGTGGCGCTCGAAGGCGAGTTCGATGAGGCGGTCGATGACTGTGGGGAATGGCATCCCCGAAGCCGCCCACATTTTCGGGAAGCCGGAGACTTCCGTGAGGCCGGGACAAGTGTTTAGTTCGTTGATCAGCAATTCGTTGGTGTCGCGCCGCAGGAAAAAGTCCACGCGCGCGAAGCCGGAGCCGTCAATCGCTTGGAAGGCTTGCACCGACATGCGCTGAACCTTCGCCGTCAGGGCTTCTCCGATCTGCGCCGGCACGACGAATTCGACATGGCCCGTGTTGCTGTACTTCTCTTCGTAATCGAGGAACGCGCCCTGTTGGTCTAGCACGACGTATTCGCCGGGTTGGCTGGCCTGCGGCTCGTCGTTGCCGATCACGCCGCACTCGATCTCGCGCGCGTCAAGTCCTTCTTCAACGATGATCTTCCGGTCGTAGCGCGCGGCGAGATCGACCGCCTCCGCGAGCGTGTGCCGATCAATGGCCTTCGACACGCCGACTGACGAGCCGAGATTCGCTGGCTTCACAAAGCATGGATATTTGATCTCTCGCGAGATGCGACGCAGCAGAGCAACGCGCTCATGCTCCCACGTCGAGCGGAGAAACCAAGTGTAGTTACACATCGGCAGCCCGGCTTGTGCGAACAGCATCTTCATCGCCACTTTGTCCATACCGCACGAGGACGCCAGCACGCCACAGCCGACGTAAGGCACGTTTGCCATTTCCAACAAACCTTGAATCGTCCCGTCTTCGCCATACGTCCCGTGCAATACCGGGAACACCACGTCGAGCGGCAGCGCGGGCGATGAATCATCGCCGTCCAACGCCACCAGCCCGGAGCGCGAGGGATCGCCTACAATGGTTAGCGCGTCGCGCCGCTCGCCCGTCACTTCCGGCAGCAACCGCGCCGCCGTCTCCGGCAGCATCGCCCTTGCCTCGGCGGGCGAGAGCCAACGTCCATCTTTCGTAATGCACAAAGGGACCACTTCATATTTCTTCGGATCGATGGCCTCAATCACCGCCCGTGCCGAGCGCAAAGACACCTCATGCTCTCCCGACCGACCGCCAAAAATCACACCGACGCTTATCTTGTTCTTCAAACGAAACTCCTAAAAACAGTGACGAGTGACAAGTGACAAGTGACGAGCAGGAAGCAAGTTCTTGGTTTTAACTCGTCACTCGACACTTGTCACTCAGCACTCACAAAATAGTTTTGCCGAGGGCCGAGAGGATCAGTTCGACGCCGAGTTCGGCGGTGCGGTTGTTGATGTCGAGGGCGGTGTTGATCTCGACGACTTCGAGCGAGATCATGCCGCCGGCTTCGGCGATCTTCTCTAATGCGAGATGCGCTTCGCGGTAAGTCAGACCGCCGCGAACGACTGTGCCGGAGCCGGGCGCGTCTCGCGGATCGAGTGCGTCCACGTCGAACGTCACGGCGTAGCCGCCCGGCGCTTGCGCGGCGATCTGAATGGCGTCGTCAATGCACGCGCTCATCCCGCGCTCGTCGATCTCGCGCATGGTAAAGCAGCGCAACCCGAGCCGCTTGATCAAATCGCGCTCTGCCAAATCGAGATCGCGCGCGCCGATGTGGGCGCAAAAACGCGGATCGAGTTTCGGTGCGAAGCCCGCAAGGTGTGTGAGTTCCGGCGGCCCGAAGCCGAGCGACGCGGCCAGCGGCATTCCGTGAACATTGCCTGAAGGTGTCGTCTCCGGCGTGTTCATGTCGGCGTGCGCGTCGAACCAAATTAATCCGAACGGCTCACTCTTCTCCTGCAAGACCGCAGCGATGCCCGCCAGCGATCCCATCGCGATGGAATGATCGCCGCCCAAAATGATCGGCATCTCTCCCGCGCGCATCACGTTCTGGACTTCGCCCGCGAGGGCTTCGCACGCGGCGGCGACTTCGCGCAAGTACCGCGCCTTATCGCCCGGCGGCGGGACGTACTGCGGTCGCTCTACACGCATGTCGCCGAGATCGCGCACCTCGTAGCCAAGCTGTGCAATGCGCCCGTTCAAGCGCGCCACACGCATCGCCGCCGGCCCGAGATCGACGCCGGCAATCCCCCCCGCGAAGCCGAGCGGCACACCGATAATGCTCACCCTCCGCCCCGCGCCCGGCAAACGATTCGCAAACACAGTCTCCGGTTGATCCGTCAACGCCGACATAAGTGCCTCTCGATGATTTGAAGTTTGAAGTTAGAGGTGATGACTATTAGCCCGTCACGCTGCTGTTGAGGTTTAGAGTTCAGGCTTCAGCTTGCCTTGTTTCGCCACCGCAACCTACAGGTTGAACTCTACACTCATCATCTGGAGCGTGACGGACTACTACCCTCTTGTCTCAAATCTCAAATCTCAAATTTGAAATCTTAAACTTCAACAACCCAAATCCCAGACCTCAAACTTCAAACCTCAAACTTCAAACCCTGATTTAGTTTCCGAAGTCCATATTGAAGCCGCTACCGCCGCTTGATTGCGAGGGGAAGAAGGGCTTCATCAGGCCGGCGAAAGCGGCGAGGTTGCGCGTTTGGATCAATATCTCGCCCGGCCCGGTGAATTCTGAGACGATGCCTTCGCCGCTGACCATGCTGCGGAAAAAGCCGGACGCGGCTTTTCGCAGCGTGTACTGCATCTGCCCTTCCCACGCGACAAGGTGGCCGGTATCCACGATGTAGCGCTCGCCCGGCGCGAGACGCTTGCGGTGGATCGCGCCGAACGAAGAAAGTAATAGCAGTCCCGTCCCCTGCACTTGCAGAACGAACAAGCCCTCGCCGCCGAAGAAAGATTTCGCGCCGCCCCACTTCGTATCGATATTGAGGCTCGCATCGCCCGCGAGGTAAGAACTTGATTGCACGAGGAAGATTTGATTGCTCATCTCGACGGCGGCAATGTCGCCGGGGCCGCCGGGCGCGAGCGAGACTTCGCCGGGGCCGCCGCGCGCCGTGAACGTCGAGACGAACGCCGACTCGCCGCCGACCGCGCGCTTCAGAGCGCCCATCAGCCCGCCCTTCATCTGCGATTGCAATTCGACGTTCGCAGACATCGACACCATCGCGCCCGCTTCGGCCAAGATCGACTGTTCAGCCTCCAACTTGACAACGGCCAGCGCGAACGACGGTTGATGCAGCACCTCAAAACTGTAACCGCGCCCCTGCCCGCGCGCATCGCTGTCGATGTGAATTCCCTGCCCCGCTGCCGGCGGCGAATCGCCGCGCCAGTCACCCTGATTCGGCGCGGCCTGCGGTTCCGTCATCGGCGTGCCGCACGCGCCACAGAAACGCGCTCCCGGAAGCAATGTCGCGCCGCAATTCGGACAATTCATAAACTGACTCCTTCGGATTTTTGCAGAATGATTTGCACCGCCTCCTCCGCCGTGTGCGCCAAGTCGAGCAACCGCACGTCCGCTTCGCTCACGATCAAATGCTCGCGCCAAGCCTGAACCACCGGCGGCCAGCAATCGCCCAAAAGGACGAGCGGGCGCGGATCGATGACGCGCGTTTGCAGTTTGTTCCAGACGAGTGACAATTCAGTGACCGTTCCCATCCCGCCGCGCAACGCGATGAAGCCGACCGAGCGCGTGATCAAATGCTGCAAGCGTTCATAAAAGTGCGAGGTCGCCACCTTGTCCGTCAGATAGCGATTCGGCTCACTGCGAAATTGGTTCATCACAATGCCGAGGACGCGCCCGCCGCGCTCGTGCGCCCCCCGGCTCGCCGCTTCCATCACGCCGAGATAGCCGCCCGTGCAGATCGTGAAACCCGCTTCGGCCAGCAACTGCCCGACCCGCCGCGCCTGCCCGTACTCCTCGCAAGCCTCGTCGCATTTCGAGCCGCCGAAGATCGTGACGATGCGTTCTCGTGTCTCACTCATGGCAAGTAGCTATCAGTTTTCAGTTTTTAGTTTTTAGTTTTTAGTTTTCAGCCCTGAAATCTCAAATCTCAAATTTGAAATCTCAAATTACTAACCTCTAACCTCTGATCTCTATTTTACGGTCGCAGCCGGTACAGCATCCGCGGGAACGGGATCGTTTCGCGGATGTGTTCGATGCCGCACATCCATGCGACGCAGCGTTCGATGCCCATGCCGAAGCCGGCGTGCGGGACGCTGCCGTAGCGTCGCAGGTCGAGATACCAATCGAAGGCTTGGCGCGGCAGGCCGTGTGCGTCGATCTGTTCTTCGAGGAATTGCAGAGACGTGGCGCGCTCGCCGCCGCCGATCACTTCGCCGTAGCCTTCTGAGGCCAAAACGTCCACGCCCAAAGCGAGATCATCGCGCACAGGATCGCGCGCCATGTAGAAAGCCTTGACTGCCGCCGGGTAACGGTGAACCATCACGGGCTTGTCGAATTTATTCGAGATATAAGCCTCATCCGGCGCACCGAAGTCGCCGCCCCATTCGAAGCGCGCTTCCAATTCGCCGCGCTCGTGTCCTTCTTGCAGCATCCGCACCGCGTCGTCGTATTGCACGCGCGGGAGCGGTGGAACAATTTGTTCGAGCTTCGCAGTGTCGCGCTCCAACACTTTTAATTCTTCCTGCCGCTCTTCCAACACGCGGGCAGCGATGGACGAGAGAAAGCGTTCGGACAAGCTCATCACATCGTCGAGCGTGGCATAGGCCATCTCCGGTTCGACCATCCAGAACTCTGTGAGGTGGCGGCGCGTCTTGGAACGTTCGGCGCGAAACGTGGGACCAAAGCAATAGACTTTGCCAAAAGCGGCGGCGGTCGCTTCGTTGTAGAGTTGGCCGGACTGGGAAAGATAGGCTTTCTCGTCGTCGAAGTAATCGACCTCGAAGAGCGACGTCGTCCCTTCACATGCGGCGGGCGTCAGGATCGGCGTATCACAGAGCGTGAAGCCATCGTTGTCCAGAAAGTCGCGCACTGCTTTGATGATCGTGTGGCGCACTTTCAGGATCGAGTGTTGCCGGCGCGAGCGCAGCCATAGATGACGGTGATCCATCAAGAACTCTGTGCCGTGTTCTTTCGGCGTGATCGGGTAGCCCTCGACCGTCTGAACAACTTGCGCGTCCGTCACGTCGATCTCGAACCCGCCCGGCGCGCGCTCGTCCGCCCGCACTGTGCCACGCATTACCAACGCGGACTCTTGCCCTAAATTTTTGATGGCCTCGAAGATTTCTTCCGGGACATTCTTCTTGAAGACCACGCACTGCACGATCCCTGTGCCATCGCGCAGTTGCGGAAAGAGGAGTTTCCCGCTCGCACGCAAATTATAAAGCCAGCCCTTGAGCGTCACTTCCTCGCCCGTGTGACGCGAAAGTTGATTGATGTAAACCTGTGCCATTGTTCTCAAATCGGGTTTGAAGTTTGAAGTTAAGACAGTTTGCATCACTTCAAACCTCAAACTTTAAACTAATACTTCTCATCGACTCGCGCCTGCAAAGCCGCGCGCAAAGCGGGAAAGCGTTCAAGCCAACTGAGGGCTTGCAGTACGATCAGCAGCATTGGCTGAATGAATTGCGCGTAGGCTGCACCGCGCCCGCAAACGCCGGTCTGATATGAGAACGTGCCGACCGCCTTGAGGCATCTTTGCACGGTCATCATGCGGAACTCGCGCGCTAAATCGTCCGGGTCGATGGCCTCTAAGCCGCGTTGCCGACGCTCTTCGAGAAAGTAGAGCCGGCGTGCGCGGATTTCCGCCAGCGATGGGACGGAGGTCTGCCGATCCAATAGCAACGAGACGAGATCGTAACTGGCCGGCCCCATCCGCGCGTCTTGATGATCGACGATCCGCAGGCGGTCTTTCCGGTCGATGAGCAAATTAGCCGAGTGAAAATCACGATGGCACAGCACGCGCGGGCGGGCGGCCAGTTCGGCAGATAGGTCTGTGAGTTCGGCGCGCAACTCGGTTTCTTCGCTGCGCTTGAGCGTCTCGCGGCGCAGGCTCTGGAAAAAATGCTCGACGAAGAAATCCATCTCCCAAACGAGCTTAGCCTCGTCGAAAGCGAGGCGGCTGGCGATGGAATTCATCTCATAGGCTTTGGCGGTCGCGGCTTGAATGTCTGCGATCAAACTGATCGCCCGTTCGAGATATTCATCACGCTCGTCTTCGCTCGCGGTATCGAAGAACTGGCGCAATAGATTGTCGCCGCAGTCTTCTTGAATGATGATGCCTTGCGCGTCGTCCACATCGTAGATCAACGGCACGGGCAGATCGGCGGCGTGCATCAATCGCGTCACGTCGAGGAACGGATGGACTTCCCTATCGAACGGCTCTGGATAAACGGCGGCGACGGCTGTGCCGCGCTTCCACTTGATCCGGAAATAATTCCGGGTCGAAGCATCCGGCGTGAGCGCGACGAAGGGCTTGGCCGCCAAGCCTTGACGCTCGACATATGCCTGTAATCTATCTCGCGCAGAGGCCGTAAAAGCGTTGGCAGTGATCCCGTTCGGATGGCTCATCGGACGAATCGTGCGGAGCGACAATCATCTACGCCGGGGACGGCTGTTGTTACAGCCGGCTTCGAGCGCGTGTTCAAGTCTCTCTTAAATTGCCTGTGTGATGAAAACTACGGATGCGGGCAGGATTGTATCATTCCGGCAAAGGCACGACAAAGTTATCCCCTTTTCTCTCGCCTGCGAGAGCTTTTTCAGGCCGCTCGCCGCCTGCGACCAAGTCGGCCCGCACCACCGCCGCATTCTCGATGACCTCGCCGTGACGAAGGCGGACGCCCGCGCCCAACACTGCCCGGCGCACTTGCGCGCCGCTCTCGACATGCGCGTTCTCCCACAGCACGGCGTCGCTCACTTGCGCGCCATTTTCAATGTGCGCGTCCGCGCCCAATTCGACATCTCGCCCTTCACCATGCATCAGCTCAATGCTTGTGTCGAGATAGCGCGGGATGGTCGAAAGCTCGTGCCACATTCCTTCAGCCACGTGCGCCGCGATCCGCTCGCCGCGCGCGATGGCCTGCGGATAAACATCTGTCGTCGAATGTGAGAAGACGCCGCGCGGGATGTACTCAAAAATTCGCGGCTCAAGAATCTGAATGCCTGTGAACATCAACGGCGGATCATCCTCTGCCGCACCGCTCGGCGAAGCAGAAACAGATAACTCACTTTCGCTCTGCCCTTCTCGATCACTCAGTCCTGCTCGATTAAGAGAGGCGCGCAACGCGCCTCCGGCGTTATCGGACGCTGATAGTTTTTCCGGATATTTGCCGAAGCCCTGCACCATTCCGTCGCGGATTTCGACGGTGCTGTAACGCCCCCGCTTTGCGTTCGGCAGCAGCACGAGCGTCGCGAGCGATTGCGTGCGGCGGTGTGACTCGAAGGCAGCGCTGAGATCAATGTCGGTCGCGATCTTGCCGTTGATCACAACGAACGGCTCGTCAGTCGCAAAAAAGTCGCGGGCGTTGTCGAGCGCGCCACTGGTCCCCAAGATAATTGGTTCGTCGATGTAGCTGAGGCGCACGCCGAAGCGCGAGCCATCGCCGAGAGCATGGCGGACAGACTTGGATTGATGATGCAGATTAACCATGATGTCGCGGCAGCCGAAGCGCGAGAGATATTCCGCGACGTAGCCGACGAGCGGGCGATTCATAAAAGGGATGGCGGGCTTTGCCCGATCAGCAGTCAGCGGCCAGAGCCGCGTGCCGTAACCGGCGGCGAGAATCATTGCGCGCATACCCGTTAGCTTAATCTCTGAATGTGGGGCGGGCAAATCAGACCGGCGTGATGAAAAAAAATGATCCACGAAGACACACGAAACAACACGAAGCAAAACACACACGAAATTTCATGTCTTCCCTTCGTGCTATTTCGTGTGTCTTCGTGGATGATGTTTTGGTCGCTGTCCCAACCGCGCGTGTTTCGCTTGGTTGTTTTTGCTCAAGGTGTGAGACCGACGCGCCGGAGCAAATCTTGGAAGCGGGGGTCAGAGCGCAGGGCATTTAAGGTAGAGGGCAAGGCAAGATTGGCTCTTTTAGACTTTATCGGAACATCTATTCCAAAGTCCTCTTCTGATTGATTCAAAGACCAGAACTTGAACTATAATGCGTCGTCTCCCGTAGTAAGCTCACTTCAACAGGTGTTCGCGCCGTATTCTGCCGGAGGTCGAAAATGAAAAAAGCGCTCTTCTCCTTGCTTTGCTCTGCCCTGACGTTCGCTGTCGTGCTTGCCCAAGCGCCGCAACGGACACCGCCCCCGACGGACGACGAGGTGATCCGCATCAGCGCTGAGTTGGTGCAAGTGGACGCCGTCGTGACCGATAAGAACGACCGCATCATAGACGATCTCAAACTGGAAGACTTCGAGGTCTATGAGAGCGGCAAAAAGCAGGAACTCAAGTTCATGGAGTTCGTCAGCGTGGATGCGGAGCGGCGGAGCGAAGGCGCGCGTCCGCCGCTGGTGGCTGAGGTTGAAACTGACACGTCCCGCGATTTGACGGGCGCTGAACTCAAGCGCGTGATCGCCTTTGTGGTTGATGACTTAACCATCCCCTATGAAGACATGATCTCCGTGCGCCGGGTACTCACCGACTTTGTCGAAAACAAAATGAGGGACGGCGATCTCGTCGCCATCCTGCGAAGCGTCGGCGGGAAGGGGCTGCTTCAGCAGTTCACCGCTGATCGCCAACTGCTGCGCCGGGCGATTGCTTCGCTCACGCCGCGAACAAATCCCTTTTCGGCTTTTAATGCTGACTCGGGGCGGATGAACAATCTTCCGACGCCGACCGGGGGGACAGCCGATCCGGGAGCCTTTAACGAAGCTCTGGCCGTCGTCGATAACAGTTTGGACGCGGAAGGCGTCGGCAGCGGCTTGGATATTACCAACGAGAACGACGACACCAACCGGACGTTTCGAGCCTTGATG
>JALZKK010000129.1 GCA_030859285.1 Acidobacteriota bacterium
GACCGGCTCTCCGCTTTCGACTGCATCCTGCCCACGCAAATTGCGCGCAAAGGCGAAGTGCTGACCAACATTTCGCGCTTCTGGTTTGCACGGCTCGCGCACATCACGCCGCATCATCTACTGACGACGGAGACCGGGCAAATGCCGGAGCGCGCCCGCCGTTACGAGCCGCAGTTGCGCGGGCGCTCGATGCTGGTCAAGCGCACGCGGGTCTTCCCCGTCGAGTGCGTGGTCCGCGGCTACTTAGCAGGATCGGGATGGAAGGATTACCAACGCACAGGCGAAGTTTGCGGCCAACGCCTGCCCGCCGACTTGCGCGAGTCGGACAAATTGCCAGAACCGATTTTCACGCCCTCGACGAAAGCCGAAGCCGGCCACGACGAAAACATCAGCGAGGCGCGCATGGCAGAGATCGTCGGCACTGAAGTGACGCAGCAACTGCGCGAAACTTCACTGGCTCTCTATCGTGCAGCCGAGATTTACGCGCACTCGCGCGGCATCATCATCGCCGACACGAAATTTGAGTTCGGGCTTGACCGCGAAGATCAGATTCTTTTGATCGACGAAGCGCTCACGCCAGATTCTTCACGCTTCTGGCCGCTCGACAAATATGAGGCCGGGCGTCCGCAAGCCTCTTTCGACAAACAGTACGTGCGCGATTATCTGGAAACGCTCGATTGGGACAAGCGACCGCCCGCGCCGCCGCTCCCCCCAGACGTGGCCGCCGCCACCTCCGCACGATACTTGGAAGCCTACCGGCTCCTAACCGGCAGCGAACTGTGAAAAGCAGAGGTCAGAGGTTAGGGGTCAGTAAAGATCGATCTCTTTCAATCTCTGATTTCTAATCTCTCTGCTGATCTCTGACCTCTAGCCTCTGACCTATGTGTTTCGTGGAGTAGCCATGCAGATGCGCGCACGCCTTGAAGCCTTAATCGATGAAATGCTCGACGGGCGGATTATGCTCGACGAAGCTCTCGCCGAATTTGAAAAACTTTATATTCAGAAGGCCCTCACTCGCCACAAAGAACATTTGTCAAAAACGGCCTGCATTTTAGGTATCCACCGCAACACGCTCTCCAAGCGCGTCGCCGCTTACCGCGTGCAAGAACGCTCCAACAACTCTGCCTCTGCCGCACGGCGCAAGCGTTAGTCAAACTGCGCGCGCTTCTCGCCAGCCCACCGCCCGTTGACAAATTAAACTAAAATACGCTATTTTTAGCACT
This sequence comes from Acidobacteriota bacterium, assembly GCA_030859285.1. GTDB lineage: Bacteria > Acidobacteriota > Blastocatellia > Pyrinomonadales > Pyrinomonadaceae > JACCRA01. The sequence continues at coordinate 1,224 of JALZKK010000129.1, forward strand.
CGCAAACAAACAGTGCTAATGCGAGTGTCGATGGGTTTCTGAGTGCGAGCGACTGGTCGCAACTTGCGTCCCGGCTTGTCAGATTCTCTCAGCGAGCGCGTGGCACAAATCTGCGAGCAATGATTTTCTGCAAGTAAAATCCCCGCTTTGTGCCGGGTACAAATTCTGAAAGGAGCGATATGGCAACTAACATTCGACCATTACACGACCGCGTGATTGTGCGGCGGATTGAAGAAGGCGAGCAGGTGCGCGGCGGAATCATCATTCCCGACACCGCGAAGGAAAAACCGCAGGAGGGCGAAGTGATCGCCGTCGGCGAAGGCAAGCGCAAGGACGACGGCACGCGCCAGAGTCTGGACGTGCGCGCTGGCGACCGCGTGCTGTTTGGTAAGTACAGCGGCTCAGAGATCAAGCTCGATGGCGAGGAACTCTTGATCATGCGTGAGGACGAGATTCTCGGCGTCATTGTGCGCGCGGGCGCGACTGCCGGCGGGAAAAAGGGTAAGTAGTTTTCAGTCGAAAACGGCTGCTGTTTTTTCTGTGTGGGAATTTGAGAGTTTGCATTTGAGGAGAAGATAAGAGCTATGGCAAAGCAAGTTGTTCACGGCGAGGAGTCGCGCGCAGCCATTCTGCGCGGCGTCAATCAACTCGCCGACGCAGTGAAGATCACGCTCGGCCCGAAGGGGCGCAACGTGGTGCTTGATAAGAAATTCGGCTCGCCGACGATCACGAAAGACGGTGTGACCGTGGCGAAAGAGATCGAGTTGAAAGACTCGATGGAAAACATGGGCGCACAGATGGTGCGCGAAGTTGCGTCGAAGACCTCAGACATTGCGGGCGACGGCACGACGACGGCGACCGTTCTCGCGCAAGCGATTTTCCGCGAGGGCGTCAAAACCGTCGCGGCGGGCGCGAATCCGATGGCTTTGAAGCGCGGTATTGACAAGGCCGTGATCCGCGCGACTGAAGAGATCACGCGGCTGTCGAAGCCGGTCAAAGGCGACATGATCGCGCAGGTCGGCACGATCTCGGCGAACGGCGACAAAACTATCGGCGAGTTGATCGCTGAAGCGATGTCGCAAGTCGGCAAAGACGGGGTCATCACCGTCGAAGAATCGCGCACGATGGAGACGGCGCTCGAAGTCGTCGAAGGAATGCAGTTTGATCGCGGCTATCTCTCGCCCTACTTCGTCACCGACGCGGAGCGCATGGAAGCCGTCCTCGACAATCCGCTGATCCTGATCAACGAGAAGAAGATCAGCTCGATGAAAGACCTCCTGCCGTTGCTTGAGCAGGTTGCCAAGATGGGCAAGCCGATGGTCATCATCGCGGAAGACGTGGAAGGCGAGGCGTTGGCGACGCTCGTGGTCAACAAGCTGCGCGGCACTTTGAATGTTGCGGCAGTAAAGGCTCCGGGCTTCGGCGACCGTCGCAAGGCGATGCTCGAAGACATCGCGATCATGACTGGCGGCAAAGTGATTAGCGAAGACCTCGGCATCAAGCTGGAGAATGTTCAAGTGGCCGATCTGGGCCGCGCCAAGAAAATCACGATTGATAAGGACAACACAACCATCGTCGATGGCGCTGGCAAGCCCGAAGACACAGCGGGCCGCGTGCGAACCATTAAGGCGCAGATCGAAGACACGACTTCCGACTACGACCGCGAGAAGTTGCAAGAGCGTCTGGCGAAACTCGTCGGCGGCGTTGCGGTGATTCGCGTCGGCGCGGCGACCGAGACAGAGTTGAAAGAGAAGAAAGCTCGCGTCGAGGACGCGATGCACGCCACGCGCGCGGCGGTCGAAGAAGGGATCGTGCCGGGCGGCGGCGTCGCGCTGGTGCGCGCGGCGAAGGCTCTCGACAAGTTCAAAGCCAACGCAGACGGCGAAGGCGATCAAGACGAGCAGATCGGCGTCTCCATCGTCAAGCGCGCGCTCGAAGAACCCTTGCGCCAGATCGTGCAGAACGCCGGCAAGGAAGGCGCGGTGATCGTCGAGAAGGTGCGCGAGAGCAAGAAGGAAACCTATGGTTTCAACGCAGCGACCGAGGAGTTTGAAGACCTCGTCGAATCCGGCGTCATTGATCCGGCGAAAGTCACGCGCTACGCGCTGCAAAACGCGGCGTCCATCGCCGGCCTGATGCTGACCACCGAAGCCCTCGTCTCCGAACTCCCCGAAGACGACAAGACCCCGGCCATGCCCGGCGGCATGGGCGGCGGTATGGGCATGTAATCAAAGCCCATCACGCCACATAAAATGAAAGCGGCTTCACTCGTAAACGAGTGAAGCC
>JALZKK010000138.1 GCA_030859285.1 Acidobacteriota bacterium
GCTGCTGATAACTGATTTCTGCGCGTCCATAAATCTGCCGCTCGCTATTCCCCGTCAAGAAAACTGCTCAGAGCCTCGTTCACTTCAACCGGATATTCGACCTGCACCCAATGATTCGCGTTCGGCAAACGCACCTCGCGGTAGGGCGCATCGATGAAATCGCCGACGCCGCGCACCGTCTCCGGCACGATGGCAAAATCGCGCTCGCCGTAAATGAATAGCGTCGGCACGCGCACGCGCTTGTTTACGCTCGCCCTCCCAAACATCGAAAAGACGTTAGCCCGATAATAATTGATCGCGGCAGTCAACGCGCCCGTCTCCGTCTTCGCGTCTGCAACCCTGAGCGCGTCTTTGTAGATCGCGATGTCCGCGTCGGTAAATGTGCCGCGCCGCGCCGTACTCTTGAACATGCGTGCGAGTCCCGCGAAATCGTCCCGGCTAATCCACCACTCCGGCACGCGCGGCAATTGGAAGAAGAACATGTACCAACTTTTCAAAGCCTGCCGCAATGTCAGGTTGCGCCGCCACACTGCGAGCGGCGGCGCTTGCAACGCCGCCAACTTCCACACGTATTCGGGATGCCTGAGCGCGACCGCCCACGCCACCGCCGCACCCCAATCGTGACCGACGACCGCCGCCTCGCGCGCGCCGAGATAACGGATCAGCGCCGTCACGTCATCGACTAATTTCTCCATCCGGTATTCAGCGATGCTCGCCGGCTTGTCGCTCAAGTTGTACCCGCGCATGTCCGGCGCGATGACGCGGTAACTTTTGCCGAGCGCCAACATCTGATACCGCCACGAGTACCAATGCTCCGGGAAGCCGTGCAGCAACACGACCACACGCTCGCCCACCCCGCACTCCACGTAATGCAAACGCACATCGCCGAGTTGCGCGTAGCCGTGACGAAACGCCGGCTCAATTTTGTTCACTTTATCATTCATCTTTTCTCCGCGCGCCGGTTCGTGTGTCTTTTAATTGAAGCCCAACGCACTGGCCTCTTCGTCCGGCACATCGATCTCCATTCGCAAAAGCGCGGTGGAAAAAGTCTTGCCCTGCGCGTCGGTCATCAGCGAGAGCGTGCCGCCGCCGCCGAGACTCTCATGCAGCAGAAAATTAACCGCGCCCAGATTCGGCAACTCGAACCGCTCGACCTTGCCCCGGCTGATGCCTGTGAAATGTTTTTTCACACGCTCTGCCGTCACCTCTCGCGCGAGCAATGGATAATACTCTTCGCGCAACGCGATCAATCCGACATTTGCCGTATCGCCTTTATCGCCGGAGCGCGCGTGCGCGAGTTTGACTAATTGAACTTTCATACTTTTGCAGAACCCTTTAGAACTGCTCCGTTGAAGCGTAGCCTTGCTGGAACAGCCACAGGCGATAGAAGCCGTTGATGACGAGCGAGTGATTGATCGTGCCGTCGGCGATCAATGTGGGAACGTCTGCGAGCGACACGAGACGAACGATGGTATGTTCCGTGCTGTCAAACTCCGGCGCTTGCCGACAGCGCACGTCGCGCGCGAGGAAGGTGTGAATCCAGTTGTTATGAATCGCCGGATTCGGGCGCGCTTTGCCGAGTGCGATCACGCTGCCTGTCGCGGCGTAGCCGGTCTCTTCGAGCATCTCGCGTGCGGCAGCGGTCTGCGGGTCTTCGCCCTCGTCAACCATGCCGCCGGGAATCTCTAAAGTTACTTCCTCAGAGCCATGCCGCCACTGCTCGATCATCACGACTTCATCTTGTGCAGTCAGCGGGATGATGTTGATCCAGTCAGTGGCTTCCAGCACATAAAAATCATGCTCACTTCCGTTGCGCGGACAGACGCTAAAATCCCGGCGCACTTGAAACACACGACAATCGGCGACGATCTCTGAGCGCGAACGAGTCCACGTGGGACTTTCCGCGCCGAACTGCTCGCGCTCGAATTTGAGCGCGGCTGTCATCTGCTGCGACTCACCTGCTTCCCTCTCGTTCATGCTTCGAGAATCTCCACGTGCGTTTCGATCTCTGTCTTCGGAATGAGGGCGGGCCAATAAGCGACGATCTCTTCCGTCTTCGGGCGACCGCCCGCGAAGCCGGTCACGCCGGGGGGACCAGTCAGGATCAGCGGCGCGATCTCTTTCGTGAAACGCTCGACGGCTTGCTTTTCGGGGCCGCGCACGCCGACGCGCAGTTGCACTTCAGGCAAGTTGGCGGAAGGCTCGCCGGCCAGCGCGCCGTGCGTCGCGCTCGCGCCGACGAATTCTGTTAGCACTTGATCGAATTTCAGTCCGAGCCGTTCGAGCCGCGCGCGCAAAATCTGATCCGCCGCGCGCGCTTTCTCGTAGGCATCCGGCCACGAATAGACGAGCGTGCCGACGGCTTTGAAGCCCGCCGCGTAGCTGATCGAGACTTTCAAGAACTCCGTCGCAGGCTTGCCCTTGATCCCGAACACGCGGACGCGATCCGGCCCGACGTCTGCCAAACGGATCGTCGTGAAGTCGGCGACGCAATCCGGCGTGATGTATTCATGCGGATCGCCCATCTCATAAAGTAGCTGCTCTTTGATCGAAGGCACAGAGACGCGCCCGCCCGTGCCTTCGTGCTTTGTGATGACGAACGTTCCGTCCGGTGCGCCTTCGACAATCGGAAAGCCGACGTTCGCCAGATCAGGAATGCTCTGCCAATCGAACTGGCAATTACCGCCCGAACATTGCGCGCCGCATTCGATGATGTGTCCGGCGATAGTCCCGGCGGCGAGCCGATCCCAATCATCCTGCTTCCAACCAAACTCATGAATCAGCGGCGCGAGCGTCAGCCCCGTATCGGTCGCGCGCCCGGTGATGACGACTTGTGCGCCCTTGCCCAGTGCTTCGACCATCGGCCACGCGCCAAGATAAACATTCGCGCTCTGGATGCGCTCTCGCACGGTTGAAAGCGGCTCGCCGGTGTCCATGTTTTTCAGTTCTATCCCGCGCGCGAGGAAATCATCTAACCGCTCCATGATGTCGTCGCCGGTGACGATGCCGATGCGGAGTTTTCCTTGCAAGCCAAGCTCACGCGCCACTTCCAACACTGCCTCGGCGCAGCCTTGTGGATTGACGCCGCCGGCATTCGCCGTCACGCGAATACCGCGCTCGACGCACGCGGGCAAAATCTCACGCATCAACGGTACGAAGTCGCGCGCGTAGCCCATCCGCGGATCACGCGCCCGCTGTTTCTGCATAATCGACATCGTGACTTCTGCCAGATAGTCGAGCATCAAGTAGTTGATGGGGCCGCCCTGCACCTGACGCACAGGCGCGTCGAGCATGTCGCCCCAAAAACCCTGTCCACTGGCGATGCGAATTTTGTCTTTGTGCTCAACGCCTTTCGGCATCATTGGAATCACTCCTCGCTTCGCTGTTTCTGCTCAACCCCTTCATGCTAACGTTGCCGGCAGGACAAAATGACCAAGGTGCGGGCCGTCGAAGTTGGCTGCGACACGCAAGGCCAACTCCAGCGCGTCGCGCGTCTCTTCGGGCGCGATGATCGCGTCCACAAAGCCGCGCGCCGCCGCGTATTTGGCGTCCAATTGCTGCTCGTAATCCTCGCGCACGCGCTCCATCTCTAATTGCAGTTCGGCATCGGGCTGCTGGCCTGCGCGCTTCAGCTTGTCGAGTTGCGTGCCGAACAAAGCCTGCACCGCCGAGTCGCCTTCCATCACGCCCATGCGTCCGGTCGGCCAAGTGAAGATGAAATCTGGATCGAAGCCTTGCCCGGCCATCGCGTAATAGCCC
>JALZKK010000148.1 GCA_030859285.1 Acidobacteriota bacterium
TCCTTCGGCGTCCAACTTGCCGAAGCCTACGAACGCCTCCTGCTCGATTGCATCCTCGGCGATCCGACGCTCTACGCCCGTACCGACATGACTGAACGCGGCTGGGAGATTGTCATGCCCGTTCTCGCAGAATGGGCGCGCACCAAAGCCGAAGCACCGTTCCCCAACTACGAAGCCGGTTCATGGGGGCCGCAAGCCTCGCACGAACTTTTGGAGCAGCATGGGCGTCGTTGGCGGCGACCGTAAAAGCAGTGGCGAGCGATGAGTGACGAGTGACAAGTTGGAAATTAAAGACTTGTCTTCCTGCTCGCCACTCGTCACTCGCCACTCGTCACTGAGGTTGAGATGGAAACACAGACACATGAAATCGCGGCGGGTTCGGCGGCGAAGGGGATTGATGTCGGCAAGTTGGAAAAAGAGTTGGCCGCGATGTGGCAGCCGTCGGAGGACGCGGAGGGGAAGCCTGCCGAGTCAGGCGTGACGCGGGTGTGCGTGCTGAATCTCGTCGTGTATGCCGCGCACCATGAGGATCGAGCGGAGATCGATGCGCTGCTCGACGAGGTGTCAGAACAGACGCCGAGCCGCGCGTTGATTTTGATTGCTGACCGGGAAGCTGAATCCGGGAAGTTGGAGGCTTACGTTTCGACGCGCTGCCAAGCGTCAGGCAAAGGGGCCAAGCAGGTTTGCGGCGAGCAAGTCACGATTGAGGCGAGCGGCTCCGTTTTGGAATCGGTGTCGAGCGCGATTGAGCCGTTGTTGGTTCCCGATGTGCCGGTCTTTTTGTGGTGGAAAGACATTCCCCATTACGATGACAAGCTCTTCAACCGGCTGGCCGGGATGGCCGACCGCATCGTGATCGATTCGCTGGCGTTCGATCATCCGCACTCTGATCTTCTTCGGCTCGCCGAAATCTTGCGCGACCAACCGCAGTTCATGCGGGTCAGCGATCTGAATTGGGGCCGGCTCACGTCTTGGCGTTCGCTCTTGGCGAGTTTCTGGGACGTGGCGGATTATCGCCCGCACCTTGAAAAAATTAGCAGCGTCGTCGTCGAATATGATCCGCCTGATGTCGCGCCGGATGAGATCGCGCCGCAAGCATCGTTGATGCTTGGTTGGCTGGCCTCGCGTCTGGGCTGGGAAGTTGAGCCGGGCGGCGTGGCGCGGCGCGAAGGGAATGCCATTCACATACGTTTGTCGGTGGGCGGGCAACCCCTCGAAGTTGAGTTTCGTGCGCGCGACGACCGGCAGGGCAGCGATGGTCTGATCGCGTCGGTTACGCTCACCGCCGGCGATGGCGACGCCGAGTTTTACGTCGCGGTTAATCAAGAGTGGACTAAGTTAGAGACTGCGGCGCGCGTCGGGGACATGCGTGCGATTGATCGCGTCGTCAGTTATGAACAGAAGACGGAAGGGCAGCGACTGAGCCGCGAATTGAGCTTGACGATGCGCGACCGTATTTACGAATCAACAATCGCGACGGCAGCCGGAATGCTGCAAGCCATCACACGAAGCTAGCCGAAATTGAACCGGATAGTTAATGCAAAACATATGATTCTGGCTGGAGACATCGGCGGGACGAAAACAAACGTCGCGCTGTTTGAAGTGACGAACGGGAACTTGAGCGCGCCGATGGCGCAGAAGAGTTTTCCGAGCGGTAAGTATGATTCGCTTGATAAAATTCTGGAAGAGTTTATCGCCGAGAACCGATCGCCGGTGACACACGCTTGCTTTGGCATTGCCGGGCCGGTCGTCGAAGGCCGGGTCGAGACGCCGAACCTCGCTTGGATCATCAGCGATAAAACTTTGGCGCAGACCATCGGTGTCGAGCGCGTCGGCTTGATCAACGATCTGGAAGCGACGGCCCACGGCATCGAGACGTTGAAGGATTCCCAACTCTTCACGTTGAACGCAGGCGAAAGCCGCCGCGCCGGGCATCGCGGGTTGATCGCTGCCGGCACAGGTCTGGGGATGGCCGGAATTTTTTGGGACGGGCAAGACTATCACCCCATCGCTTCCGAGGGCGGGCATATGGATTTCGCACCGCGCAACGAGATTGAGATCGAGCTGCTTCGTTACCTCACCGAAAAGTTTAACGGCCACGTCTCATACGAGCGCGCGTTGTCGGGGCCGGGACTCTTTAACATTTATAATTTCTTACGCGATCAGAATTTCGCGGAGGAGCCTGACTGGCTGGCCGCAGAGATCAACAGTGGGGATAAGACAGCAGCCGTCTCGAAGGCCGCGTTGTCGGGCAAGTCCGAGTTGGCGCGTGAAGCGCTCGACATGTTCGTGGAAATTTACGGAGCGATGGCCGGCAACCTCGCTTTGCTGATGAAGGCGACCGGCGGTTTGTTCATCGGCGGCGGGATCGCGCCGAAACTGCTCGATAAATTAAAGGACGGCGCGTTCATGTCGGCTTTCAAAGACAAAGGCCGGCTCTCGTCGCTCGTCGCTTCGGTTCCGGTCTATGTCATTCTCGATGACAAGACGGCGCTTTACGGCGCGGCGCGCTGCGCCTCCAAACAGAGAGGGGGATAAACCATGTCAACCTCAACCGAGACAACTCCCAACATCCACGTCTTCGACGACGCCGAAGCCGTCGCGCGGGCTGCCGCCGAACGCATCGTCGATTTGGCGAACGCGGCCAAGCAAGAAAAAGGTAGCTTCAGCATTGCGCTGGCCGGCGGTTCCACTCCGCGACGTGTGTACGAGTTGTTGGCGAGCGAAGATTTCGCCAACCGTGTCGAGTGGCAACACGTCCACGTCTTCTTCGGCGACGAGCGGTGCGTGCCGCCCGATCACACCGACAGTAATTACCGGATGGCGAACGAATCATTGCTGTCGCGCGCGCCGCTCCCCGAAGTCAACGTCCACGCGATGACCGGAGAGGGCGACGCCGTCGCTAACGCGCGGCTCTACGAGGACGACTTGCGTGAGTTCTTC
>JALZKK010000156.1 GCA_030859285.1 Acidobacteriota bacterium
GTCGCCACGACATTGGCCGGCACGTCGCAAGCCTCCCGGCAGTTTGAGAATCTCAAGGGCGCGCTGGCGGAGTGGACGGCGCAAGGTTATCAACCCGGCTTGCTTTTCTTCGCCGAGCAGAGCGAAGAAATCGCGCAACATTCAGACCGGCGGACGAACCGTGACGCCGGCTCTTCATGCGCCGCTGTCCCGCCGGCACAGCAATCTCCGGCGCGTACGACAGAGCGGAAAGCAACCAAGAGACGTGCCGTGACGCCTGCATCTCGCGCGGTGGCAGCGGCGACAAATCACGGCGGCAGCGAGGCGGCGGCGCTGACCGCGCAACGCCGGCAGGAAGCCGCACAACTTCGACGCGAGATCGCACAAGTCGCGCGCGTCATCGATGGCACGCGCGAGATCGAAAAAGCGTTGGCCCGGATCCCGGCCAGCGAGCGTGTGCAGATGCGGCGCGCGCTCGATGCGGTTGACTGGCGCGGAGTAGAACGACAACTGCGCGGGAAATTCGAGCCGCCGGCGCGACCCGCGCCTGCGCCGAAAGGTGCGGGCGCAAAAGTTAAAGTCCGTCTGCCGGAAATCTCACGCGACGCTGTGCAACAGGGGACCAAGCGCACCGAGCGCATCGAGCGGAAAGTGGTCTGGCATTTCTCCACTGTCCCGCTTCCGATTGACGACGTGCAGACGCTGGCGTGGCCTGATCCGGCGATGGACAACGACGGCACAGCGGGCGACGATGCCGGTCTCGGTTGTCAGGAGGATCCGCAACGCTAAACTGCCTGTCAACATTTTATTCAAATTTCTACACACAGGAGATCAATACAATGAAGTTAAGATGGTTCGTAATTTTCGTTTTCGTCGTGGCCCTTGCGCTCTGCGCGCCGCCGTTGCTGACGCAGTTGCCCGCGCTCTGTCTCACGCCCGAAGGGATGGCGGCGGGCGTGTTTTCGGACGAGGGGTTGGCTTCCGTCTATGCGGCGCAATTGGACGATCAAGATAAAGAGAAAGACAAAGAGAAGCACAAGGCGCACAAGGGCTACGACGATAGCGAGTACACCGAGAAAGACGAGTTTCGCCAGAGCTATCAACTCGCGCCCGGCGCGCTGGTGAAAGTCTCCGGCATCAACGGCTTGATCGACATCGAGACGACGGGTGGCAGCGCGGCGGAAGTCCACGTCGTCCGCTCGGCGCGCAATCGCGAAGACCTCGCATATCGCAAAGTGATCGTCGAACAGACGGCAGCGGGACTCGTCGTGCGCGGTGAATCAGACAAGAACGCGCCGCGCGCCGACGTGCGCCAGCGCATTTCGATGCGGATTCCGCGACAGGTCGAGTTTGCCGCGAGCGGCGTCAACGGTCGCGCGACCGTCGGTGAGATCGACGGCCCCGTGAAGTTAAGCGGCATTAACGGCAAAGTCGAAATCGCGCAAGCGCTCGGCTATTCAGACATCTCCGGCGTTAACGGCAGCGTGCTGATCACCATCGCGCGCGTCGGCGAGCGCGGCATTCGCATCAGCGGCGTCAACGGCGGCGTCGAGATGCGCTTCGCCGACGATCTAAACGCCGACCTGAGCGTGTCGGGCGTCAACGGCTCGGTCGCCGCCGATCTGCCGAACGTCACTGTGCAAGGCCGTGTCAGCCGCTCGAACTTCAACGCGAAGATCGGCGCGGGCGGCACGCCGATCAACGTCTCCGGCGTCAACGGTCGCGTCCGCCTCGCCCGAACAAATGATGAATGATGAATGATGAATGATGAATGATGAATGAAATGTAGCTCCGTCGTGATATTCATCATTCATCGTTTCGCACTCATCATTTCCTCTATCGTCCCGGTTATCACATGCTACGGCCTGTTCGTCACAACCAAGCGAGCTTTGGTCACAAATCACTCGTTATAAATTTTTGGAAGGATCAAGATGCTTAAGAGAGTCGCTGTCATCGGAATCATCATTACGTGCGCGCTACTCGCGTTTGTTGTCGGCGGGCGGGCCGAAGAGGAAGAACCGGGCGCGGAATTGCGCGAGGAGTTTCATCAAACTTACCCGCTCGCGCCGGACGGTCGCATCACGCTCTCGAATATCAACGGCGCGGTGCGGATCACGGGTTGGGATCGGCCTGAAGTGAAGCTCGACGCCGTGAAGCGCGCCGGCACGCGCGAGCGGCTCGACGAAGCGAAGATCGAAGTCAACGCCAATGCCGATGGCATCGACATCCGCACGCGCTATCCGCAAGAAAACTTACACTTCAGCAAGGGCAGCCGGCGCAATCCGGCGAGCGTCGATTACACTTTAAGCGTCCCGCGCGGCGCGCGTCTGGAATCCATCGAATTGATTAACGGCGCGCTCGATTTGGCCGGCTTGAATGGCGAAGTCAAAGCCTCTGCAATCAACGGTCGCGTGTCCGCACAAGAGTTGACGGGCAAGGTCAAGCTCTCGACGATCAATGGCCCGCTCGAAGCGACCTTCGCAGAACTGCGCGGCGAGAGTGTCACGCTCAACTCAGTCAACGGGCCGGTCGTCTTGACGATTCCCTCGGACGCGAGCGCGAGCCTTAAGGCTTCGAGCGTTCACGGCGCGATCACGAACAATCTCGGTTTGCCGGTGCGGCGCGGTCGTTACGTCGGCAACGATCTGGCCGGGCAGTTAGGCAGCGGCGGAACGCGCATCAAGCTCGCAAATGTGAGCGGCAGCATCGAAGTCCGCCGCGCCACAGACGGGCGTCCGCCCAGCCCAGTCACTAACGAAGTGAGTTTGTCTGACGCGAGCGGCGATAACCGCGCGGCGTCGGAGGAAAAGATTGAGCGCGAGGTCGAGCAGCAAGTCGCGCGGGAGATGCGCGCCGTCGAAGCGGAGGTGCGCGCGGCGCAACATGAGATTGAACGTGCGACGCGAGACTCCGTGCGCGCGCAGACAGCAGAGGCCGCGCGTGAGGGGCAGCGTGTCGAGCACGAACTCCAACGCCAGCAAGCACAAATCGCACGTGAAGCGGCGCGCGCGGGGCGTGCAGCCGAGCGCGTGAACCGCGAGCAGATCGAGCGCGAGATCGAGCGCGCAATGGCGCAGGTCGAACGCGAGATGATCCGCCATGAGAATTCCGGCGACGCTCAACGCCGCTTCATCAAGCGCGAGACGAAGACTTTCAACGTCAGCGGCGTGCCGCGCGTGCGGCTCGAAACCTTCGACGGAGCGGTGAGCGTGCAGGCGTGGGACAAGCCGGAAGTGCTGCTCAACATCGTCAAGCGTGCCGGCGATGAAGAGTCGCTGCGCGCCGTGCGCTTGCGCGCCGAACAGCAAGGTGCGGACATCTCGATCATTGCCGAAAGGGACCGATCACAGCCCGCGATCAACGACCATACCGGCGCTGTCGTGTCGCTCGAAGTTTATGTGCCGCGCAACTCAAATATGATCGTGAAATCCGGCGACGGGCGTTTGCGATTGGAAGGCGTCCACGGCGAGATCGAGATGCAGACCGGCGACGGCTCGGTGGATGTCATGCGAAGTCAGGGTCGCCTGCGCGTGCAATCGGGCGATGGGCGCGTGCGAATCGCAGGGCATGACGGCGCGGCTGAAGTGCAGACCGGCGACGGCGGCCTCACGCTCGGCGGACGCTTCACGCAACTCTCGGCGCGCACCGGCGACGGCACGATCTGGCTGGAACTGCCGCCGGACACCAACGCTAATATCGAAACCGAAGCCGAGCGCGCGACGAGCGACGGAGTAGCCATCGCAGAATCCGGCGCAGACTCCGAACAGCGCGTGCGCCGCTGGCGCATCGGGAGCGGCGGCAACACGTTCACGCTGCGAACCGGCGACGGAAACATCTATTTGCGCCGCGCCGGTAGCAAGAACGCCGCGCGGGAGCAGTGAAGAGATGATGGTGAGCCGCGTGAACGCCGGTATGTGTATAGCGTCGCGGCTGTGCCGCTTCGCAGTGCGGTTTGGCTGTGCCAAACCGTCTCGGTTCACGCTCTTTTCTTTCGCGGCTGCGCCTCACACAGCGGCGGAGCCGCGACACCAAGCGAGAAACTAGCGGTGAGGCAAGCCTCACCGCACTGTGCGGGCGGCACAGCCGCAAAACCAAACAGACGCTAAACACATACGAAACGGCTTCATCAGTTAATCAATATCACTTAACCAGCCCTCGAAGGGCTGGCCTAATTGCCCTCGCCGGAAAGCCGCGTCATCGCGGCTGATGGGGAACCAAAAACTCGGAATATCTTTCAACTGAGGGGAAACATTTCCGCGTGTGCGGGCGTCTTATACGACAACAGCGACGGCCTGCCCCCGACAAACTAGGCCGCCGCGCATCCTCGTTAAATTCGCAGGTTCAATTGTTCAGTGATGAGATTCCCGTTAGCTCTCTGTTTGCTGCTCGCGCTCTGCCTTGCGCCGGACACGCCGGGCCAGCCCGCTCCGGCAGTGAAGCCCACGGCAGTGACAGCGACAACTCCGGCAACAGACTCCGCCGCGACCGCCGCTCCGAAAAAGTCAGGGTCTCCCACACTGCCACCCGAAAAAGCGCAGCCCGTCCGCATTCCCCGCTTCGATTCCGCGCCCGTCATCGACGGCAAACTTGATGATGCCGTTTGGAAGAGCGCCGCCGTCTTCAAAGATTTTTACCAGATCGAGCCGGGCGATAACATCGCGCCGTCGCAGCCGACCGAAGTGCTGGCCGGTTACGACGCGAAATTTCTCTACTTTGCTTTCAAGGCTTACGACGAGCCGTCGAAGGTGCGCGCGACGGTCGCCAAGCGAGATAGTATCGGCAACGATGACACCGTTGGTATCCTCCTTGATACGTTTAACGATCAGCGCAAGGCGTACCAGTTTGAGTTCAATCCGTTTGGCATTCAGGCTGATGCGATTGTCACTGAAGGGCGTGGCGATGATGAGAGCTTCGATCTCGTGATGGAGTCGAAGGGCGCGTTGGTCAGCGATGGCTACGTGGTCGAGATCGCGATCCCGTTCAAGTCGCTGCGGTACGAGGCGGGGCCGGGCAAGCTGTGGGGCGTTCATTTCTTTCGCGTCATCAAACGCTTCAACAATGAAACCAGTTCATGGATGCCGATCTCGCGCGACATCTCCGGCAATCTCGCGCAGGCAGGAAAACTCACCGGACTCGAAGGTATCTCGACCGAGCGGACGTTGGAGATCATTCCGAGCTTCACAATTTCAGAGACGGGCGCGCATGTCCGCGCCGTGCCGCCGCCGCCATTCCCGCAAATCAATTCAGTCGTCGATCCCGGTCGCTTCGTCAATCGTCCCATCGAATTGGATTTCGGCGTCACGACAAAGTTCGGACTGACGCCGACTGTCACGCTCGACTTCGCATACAACCCTGACTTCGCACAGGTCGAAGCTGATCAGACCGTCGTGCAAGCCAATCAACGCTTTCCCATCTTCTTTGAAGAGAAGCGCCCGTTCTTCCTCGAAGGCAAAGAGATTTTTGACACCAGCAGTCAAGTCGTCCACACGCGTGCGATCATCGATCCCGATTACGCCGTCAAACTGACGGGCAAACGCGGGCGCAATACCTTCGGCTTGATCCTCGCTTCCGACAATGCGCCCGGCAATTTCAGCGAAGATGAGCGCACGCGCGCACTGCAACAGGAAGCGCGCCGGCAGCCCGGCGAGTTGCAAGGCAATATCAGATTTTTGGACAAGAACGCTTACATCGGCGTCTTGCGTTTGAAACGCGACGTAGGCCGAGAGTCGAGCGTCGGGCTGTTCGCCACTAGCTACAACTTTATCGAGAAGCATAATCAATTGCTCGGCTTCGACGGTCGCTTCAAACTTGATCCGAAAACAGTGACGAGCTTTGAAGTGATCGGCACGACCTCGCGGCGCTTCTTTAGCGACCGCGAGACCGGCGACGTGCGCTATCGCACCGGCAATGCTTTCGGCTATTCGTTTGTGTACGACTACACGGGGCGGCATTGGGGTTACGTCTTTGAGGCGCGCGGGCGCACGCGCGATTATCGCGCCGATGTCGGCTTCACGCGCCGCACCAATACCAATAATGCCTTTTTCGCGGGACGCTACAGCACCGAGCCGAACCCGAAAGCGATCCTCACTTCGTTTCGCTTGCAGAATTTCACCAGCAGCAATTACGACTGGCAGGCGCGACATCAGAATTGGCAGAATGGGACCAACCTCGATTTCAACTTCACGCACCAGACCTTCATGCGGATCGGCCTCAACTACTCTTATGAGCGTCTCTTCGCGGAAGAGTTCGGCGGCCCCGGATCATTCTTTGGCCCCGACTCTGAACGTTCGACCTATGCCAAGACGATCTTCGTCATCGTCGAGCGCACTTTTAATAAACAGTTCTCCGGCTACTTCTTCACCGGCACACGCCGAGGCATCTTTGATTTCGACTTCGGCGCGGGGCCACGCTTCCCGCGCGTTAGCCCCGCCGCACTCCGCTTCGGACCAGACGCGCCGCTCGATCCGGGAAGCGGCAACGGCTTCGACCTTGAAACCGGCGTTACTTGGCAACCGACCAACGCCCTGCGCGCCTCGCTCGATTACACCAAAGCGCGCCTCACGCGCCGCGACACCGGACTCGTCGCCTTTGACGACAACATCTACCGCCTGCGCGCCACTTATCAATTCACCCGTTTCACTTTCGCCCGTGCGCGCGTCGATTACGATTCGCTCGCGACGAACGTGCGCGGCCAATTTCTTTTGGGCTGGACGCCGAATCCCGGCACCGCCTTTTTCGCCGGCTACAACGACGATTTGAACCGCAACGGCTTCAACCCCTTCAGCAGCCAACTCGAACCCGGCTTTCGCCGCAACGGGCGCACGTTCTTCATCAAAGCGTCTTATTTGTTCCGACGGAGCTTTTGAGGCAGGTTTACGGCAACTTTGATTTTAAGGTGGTAGTCAAAGAGTAATGCTGCTGCCTGCTCGCCGCGCCAGCGGCGGCTTGACCATAGCC
>JALZKK010000161.1 GCA_030859285.1 Acidobacteriota bacterium
TGGCTGCGTGGCGGGCGAAGTAAATCGATTCAAGGCGGCGGGTGGTGGGCGTTGGCGCGGTTGGGCTTGCGGCAGACGACACACCGGCCCGGCAGGAGCGTGTTGTGTATTGCGTTGATTGCGTCGGCGACGTTTATCGTGGTGGCGGTCGAAGCCTTCCGGCGTGACGCGCACGCGGGCGTGACGGAGCGGCAGTCCGGCACGGGCGGCTACACACTGTTGGCCGAGACGCTCTTGCCGCTCGTTCATCACCCAAACACGGCGGAAGGACGCGAGGCTTTGAGTCTCGACGTTGATGATGCGGAAGAGTTGGCGGGCGTGTCTTTCACGCGCTTTCGTTTGCGGCCCGGCGATGATGCGAGTTGCTTGAATCTCTATCAGCCATTGCAACCGCGCATTCTCGGAGCCACGAAAGATTTCATCGAGAGCAATCGTTTCAGCTTTCAAGATTCGCTGGCCGAATCGCCGGCTGAGGAACAGAATCCGTGGCTGTTGTTGGAGAAGGAACACACGGACGGGGCTGTGCCGGTCGTCGTCGATGCCAACTCGCTGGCTTACGTGCTACACCGCAAACTTGGCGACGAACTGATCGTCAAAGACGACGGCGGCCAGCCCGTGCGCCTGCGTGTGGTGGCCGCGCTCTCCGATAGTTTGTTTCAGAGCGAGCTGTTGATCGGCGAAAGCAATTTCCTGCGCCTCTTTCCGCGACAGGAAGGTTATCGTTTTTTTCTGCTGGACGCCGCGCCGGAGAAAGCGGATGAAGTGGCCGGAGCTTTAGAAGCGCGTTTGTCGGATTACGGCTTCGACGCGCAGTCCGCCGCCGAACGGCTCGCGAGTTTTCATCGCGTCGAGAACACTTATCTTTCGACGTTTCAAATGCTCGGCGCACTGGGCTTGGCCCTCGGCACGTTCGGATTGGCGGCGGTGCTACTCAGAAACGTGTTGGAGCGACGGCGCGAGTTAGCGCTCTTGCGCGCTGTCGGCTACGGTCGCGCGCATTTCGCCGTGATGATCTTGGCCGAGAACGCGCTGTTGCTCTGTGCGGGTTTAGTGATTGGTATCCTCACGGCCTTGCTCGCCATCGCTCCGGCCTTTCTCGCACGCGGCGGCCAACTCTTCACGCTCTCGTTAGCCGCGCTGCTCTTGACCGTCCTCGCGACCGGAATGCTCGCCTCACTCTTGGCGACGGCGGCGGCATTGCACGCGCCGCTCTTGCCATCATTGCGCGCAGAGTAGCCGATTGTATGTGACCGATAGCGAGAAGGTTAAGAGAAATACTTTCATTAACTCTGACGTTCGATCTACTATGCGCGAAACATGAGGAGGTGTGACGATGCGTCTGCGATTCCTGTCTGCTTGGTTGACGATCAATCTTGTCTTTGCCGGTAGCTCTGTGGCGCTCGCCGGCAATTGGCCGCAGTGGCGCGGGCCGCACTCCAACGGCACGAGCGACGAGCGGAATTTGCCCGTGCGTTGGTCCCCGACGGAGAACGTCGCTTGGAAACTCGCGTTGCCGGGCGTGAGCGGCTCGACGCCGATTGTGTGGGGCGAGCGCGTTTTTCTGAACGTGGCCGATGGCGACGAGCTACAGTTATGGTGCGTGGATCGTAAGGCCGGCGCGGTGGCGTGGAAGGTGCGGCTCGGCGGCGGAAATTTCAAGGCGCGCAAGCACAACATGTCCTCGCCGTCGCCGGTGACAGACGGGCAGAGCGTCTATGTGATGACTGGCACGGGCATCCTCAAAGGCTTCGACTTCAAGGGCAAGGAACTGTGGTCGCGCGACATTCAAAAAGATTACGGGCAGTTCGGATTGAATTGGGGCTATGCTTCCTCGCCGTTGCTTCATGCAGACGCGCTCTACGTCCAAGTCCTGCACGGCATGAAGACCGACGAGCTGTCTTACGTTTTGCGGATCGACAAGCAGACCGGCAAGACCGTCTGGAAAGTTGAGCGACCGACAAACGCCGTCGCCGAATCGCCCGATTCATACACGACGCCCGCGCTCTTGCGTCACGGCAAGTCTGTCGAGATCGTGATCACCGGCGGCGACGCCGTGACCGGCCACGACACGGCGACCGGCAAAGAATTGTGGCGCGCGAACGGCCTCAATCCCGACAACAATCCTTACTACCGCATCGTCTCTTCGCCCGTCGTCTTCGACGGTCTGATCTACGCGCCGACGCGCGTCAAGCCCCTCCTCGTCTTTCGCGCTGGCGGGCGCGGCGACATCACGCGCACACATCTTGTTTGGTCAACGCAGCACGGCCCCGATGTTCCCAGCCCCGTCACCGACGGTCGCTACTTCTACATCGTCAACGACCGGGGCATCATGTGGTGCCTCGACGCCAAGACCGGCAAGGAACATTACGCGCAGCAACGCATCAAGCCCGCCGCTTACTCTTCATCGCCCGTCCTCGCCGACGGCAAAATCTACGTCACGAGCGAAGAAGGCTTAACCACCGTCGTCAAAGCCGGGCCGCAGTTTGAGGTGCTGGCCGAGAATACTTTGGATGAGTATTGCTTGAGTTCGCCCGCCATCTCCGACGGCCAAATTTTCATCCGCACGTCGGGGCATCTCTACTGCATCGGCAAACGCGCGGCGCGCAGTTGACTCTTAAACAGACCATACAAGATTAGAATACCCAGAGATGTGTCACGCAAAGGCGCAAAGAAAACCCGAAGACGCAAAGCCAGAACAATCTCTTTGCGCCTCCGGTTTCTTTGCGCCTTTGCGTGAAAATCGCTGTTGTTCCGATGTGGTATGTTTCGCTTTAGGCGATAAGAGCAATGCCCGCACTCTGACATGTGAGCAATTGCGATGTGGAAGTGAGAAAGGAAAGATCGATGAATAGCAAACAGAATCTACTGATGTCAGCTTTAGTAATCTGCGCTGCGCTGGTTGTCGGCGCGTCGTCGCACAAGTTTCTAGTGGCGACCGTGACGCAAGCGCAGCGTCCCGAAACGGCGAAGACTGCGCCGCCCAAGAATCGTTGGGAGTATTGCTCGGTCACAAGATCGGGCGCGATTGGGGCGCCGCGCGGCACATACTGGATCAGCTACTTCAACGAAGCGGGCGTGCAAATCTCCGTCGTCGAAGAGCAGGCCACCGAATCGCACGGCCCCGCCAAAGCCATCGCCCGTCTCGGCGACGAAGGCTGGGAAATGGTCGGCCAAGGCCCCCTCGAAATCCGCCAAGGCTCGCTGCCGGCGATCTACTTCAAGCGGCTCAAGTAATAGTTCGGCGGTTTACTCTTGACCAAACCATCAAGTTGGGCATAAAAATTATGCCACACTGTCACAGTCCACAATCTAAAAGGAGCTACATTGATGAAGAGAATCCTTACCTTGTCGGTGCTGATTGCTTCCGCAGCGCTTTTCACTTTCGGTCAAACGGTTGACGGGCAGTCCGCGCATGGCAAAGTCGAACAACAGAT
>JALZKK010000201.1 GCA_030859285.1 Acidobacteriota bacterium
GGGCGAGTTCGAGCGACGAAGCTGGCAACACAGTGCCATCAATTTCACAGCTTCAGAAGCCTTGAAAGTACACGTCACCGCGACGCCAGTGTAAAGAGAAGTCACCGTCGATTAGTCGTTTCAATAACAACAGTCAGCAGTAAACATCAATCTTCGAGAGACGAGAGCAATCGTTTCAAGGCGGACGTGTGCGAAAAAGTTTGCGTGAGAATTAAGGGAGCAGACGACAGATGCCAATCGAAATCAATTCAATTCACAGCACGCGCCGCCTGCCGCGACTCGGCAACGCGCGCGCTCAGGTTCGCAGCGCCGCCACACGCGCGCGCCAGGCTTATCATCTCCGACGCATCTTTGCGGTTGCCCTAATCGTCCCGCTCCTCTTTTTGACTGCCGCGCTCGCCTACTCTTATCACTCCGCCGCAAACTTAATCGATGCGCGTTTAGCTTCCGGCTATCTGACGAGCCGCGCTGGTATCTATGCTGCGCCGCGCATCCTGCGCGCCGGCCAGAATTTTCCGCGCGAGCGTTTGATCGAGACGCTGCGTCGCGCCGGTTACATCGAGAACGCGGCGAGCAATGTCTGGAACGGCGCGTTTAAGACGGAGGGAAACGCTATCGAGATTCGTCCGCGCCGGCAAGATGCGGGGAGCGCGCCGGAAGTCGTGCAAGTGACTTTCAACCGCAGAGACCAGATCGAAACTGTCATCGCTGACGGACTCTTCGCCGAGTCGTTCGCGTTAGAGCCGGAAGTCTTGACGCACGACGCCGGGACGAAAACCAGCGAGCGCGGCACGCTCGCTTACGAACAGATTCCACCCGCGTTGGTGCAAGCTATCCTTTCCATCGAGGATCGACGGTTCTTCGATCATCAAGGGCTGGATGCCACAGGCATCGGACGCGCGCTCTTGAGCTGGACGGGCTGGGGGACCAACAATGAGATGCGGCGGCAGGGCGGCTCGACCATCACACAACAGCTCGTCAAGAACACGTATCTGACGCCGGAGCGGACGCTGCGCCGCAAATACAATGAAGCGATGCTGGCGAGCGCGCTCGAACGTCGTCTCTCAAAGCAAGACATCTTCGCGCTCTACTGCAACGAGATTTATTTGGGCCAACGCGGGACATTCGCCATTCACGGCGTCGCGCAGGCGGCGCAAGTTTATTTCGGTAAAGAACTGAAAGACCTCTCGCTCGCCGAAGCCGCAATTATCGCCGGCATGATCCGCAGCCCTAATCGCTACGCGCCCGACCGCCGCCCCGAACAAGCGCGCGCGCGCCGCAACACGGTCATTGATGCGATGCTGCGCGACGACCACATCACGCCGGAGGAGGCGCAATCTGCGTCTGCCGAACCTGTCGCCGTCGCGCCGGCCACGACCGACGACCAAGCGACCGCACCGTATTTCATCGATTACGTCAACCGCCTCGTCGAAACGAAACTCGCGGCCTACGATGATCTGGAAGAGCGCAACTTACGCATTCACACCACCATCGATCTCGACTTGCAGGGATTAGCGGAAGCGTCGGTCAAGCGCGAGTTGGAAAAGTTAGAGAAGGTTTATCAGAAGCGCGGCGTGAAACCGCAGGCCGCGCTCGTCGCGCTCGACGCGCAGACCGGCCACGTGCTGGCGATGGTCGGCGGCAGCCACTACGGAGAATCGCAACTCAATCGCGCCACGGACGCGCGCCGCCAACCCGGATCGATTTATAAACCCATCGTCTATGCGGCGGCTTTGGAGAGTGGCCTCTCGCCCGTCATGCTGTCCACCGACGCGCCGCGCGAGTTCATTTACGACCGGCACGCGAAGTACCGCCCCGCAAATTACGGCAACGGTTATTCAATGCGCGACGTGACGCTCCGCACCGGCCTGATCAAATCGCTCAACGTCGTGACAGTTGACGCCGCGCTTCGCACTGGCTTGCCGCGCGTCGCTGCTCTGGCCGAGAGGCTCGGCTTGCAGAAGCCGCAACCTTACCCGGCGCTCGCGCTCGGCACGACCGAAGCGACGCCTTTAGAGATGGCTTCGGCCTATACCGCGTTCGCCAACGGCGGCGAACGCGCGCGGCCTGTCGCCATCACGCGCGCCACAGACTCCGGCGGTCTCAGCTTGATCGACGAAGTTTTCAACGAGCGTGTCGAAAGAAGCATTCGTCCCACGACCGCTTACATGATCACAGACATGCTGACCGGCGTCATCGAGGGAGGCACAGCACGTTCGGCGCGCGGGCTGCTGAAACAAGGAGCGTTCGCGGGCAAGACCGGCACATCGCGCGACGGTTGGTTCGCGGGCTACACGCCGCGCATCGTCTGTGTTGTGTGGGTCGGCTTTGACGACAACTCACAACTCGGCCTGACCGGAGCCGAGAGCGCGCTGCCCATCTGGACTGACTTTATGAAAGGCGTGTTGGAACTGCGACCGGAACTCGGCGGCGCGGCCTTTATGCAGCCGGACGGGATCACGACTGTCGAGATCGATCCGGAAACGGGACTGCGCGCCGCGCCAACCTGCCCGCACCGCGAGCGCGTCGCGATCACTAACTCGCTCGCGCCCGGCTACGAGTGTTACGTGCATCAAGCCCCGCTCCCGCTGCTCGCGCTGACCGAAGAAATGCCAGAGGACGACGCTTTGCTGCTCGCCACGCAAACATCAGGCGTGTCATCGGTCGTCGCAGCAGCGACGCCTGTCCCGGTTCCGCAATTGCCGCGCGCGCCCGCTGTCGTCAGAACTACACACGCTGAGATCGATACGAGCGGCAGCCAACGGCTCACCAACGAGATCGAGATCGTCGATGATTCGCCGAAGCCTTGAGATATTAAGCCGAAGAAGTTTCACGCAAAGACGCAAAGGACGCAAAGAGAAGATAGGTCTTCTTTGCGTCCTTTGCGCCTTTGCGTGAGACCTACTCCGCGCGTGCTAGGATCACTTGCGCGATAGCATGTTCCGCAGTGTGCGAGATGGAGATGTGCGCCCTGTCCGCGCCGGATTGTTGGAAGAGTTCTCGCGCTTGATTATGGAAGACGAGCGCGGGTGCGCCCGATGCTTGCGAGACGACTTCGACATCCTGCCACGCGAGACCGCCCGTCCAACCCGTGCCGAGAGCTTTGAGCGCGGCTTCTTTCGCGGCGAAACGCGCGGCATAATGTTGTGGGGCGACGACGCCGCGCCGGTCGCAGTAATCACGCTCTTGCGGCGTGAAGACGCGCTCGACGAAACGCGGCGTGCGCTTGAGCGCCGACTTGATGCGACGAACTTCGATGATGTCGATGCCGATGGAGATGATCACGACTGAAAGAGAATTAGAGCGCGCTGGATTCTACTGGCGCGAGCGCGGCGGCGTGCGTGCGCTGGCCTGCGCGCCGCTCGAACGCGAGGGATTTACCAACGCTTTCTCGACGCGGCTCGGCGGTTGTAG
This sequence comes from Acidobacteriota bacterium, assembly GCA_030859285.1. Classification (GTDB taxonomy): domain Bacteria; phylum Acidobacteriota; class Blastocatellia; order Pyrinomonadales; family Pyrinomonadaceae; genus JACCRA01. The sequence continues at coordinate 3,415 of JALZKK010000201.1, forward strand.
CCCGCTTTCGCAAGACGCCTTAAATCTCGCGGGTTTTAATGACGACACCGCCGAGAACATTTACGAGAATCGCCGCCGCTTTCTCAGCCTCTTCGACAGCAATTGGACACTCACCGCTTGCTGGCAAGTCCACGGCGCGGACGTGTTGATGGTGCGCGAGCGTCCGCGACCACACGGCGGCATTGGCGAAGAAGATCGCTGCGACGCTCTGACCACAAACCTGTCGGGCATTCTGCTCGGCGTTAAGACCGCCGATTGCGTTCCCGTCATTTTAGGCGACGCCCGCACCGGCGCGTGTGCCGCCGCTCACGCGGGCTGGCGCGGCACGCTCTCGGAGATTGTTGTGCGCGCGCTCGAACGAATGCGCGCAGAGTACGGCACGCGAGCGGCGGATGTGCGCGCCGCGATTGGTCCCGCCGCGCTCGTCTGCTGCTACGAAATCGGCGACGAAGTGATTGAGGCTTTCCGTAAACAATTCAACTATGCGGACGATCTGTTGGTCCCCACACGTCCCAATCACGCCCGCATTGATCTACATCAAGCCAATCGCCGCCAACTGATCAATGCCGGCCTCGATCCATCCCGCATCCACACCGCCCTATTCTGTACCATGTGCCGCACAGACCTTTTCTTCTCCTACCGCTGCGAAAAGAATCTCTACGGTCGCACAGGCCGGCTGCTCGGAGTCATCGGTAAGCAGAAGATAGAGAGGATAGAGAATAGAGGATAGAGTACAGTGGAAGATAAATGTTTTATTACTATCCACTACCCACTATCCTCTTACTTCCTTCTGCCGAAGTACTCTCCGTTGATCCGCTTGACCGATTCATTCGCGCCGACGATGGTGAGCGGCAATTTGATGTCGCGGTTGACAGGCGGATAGCAGACCTCGTCGTTGCAGGCTTGATAGCGGACGCGCGCTTTCAGTTCCGTATTGCCGGTCTTGTAGTTGGCCGGGACGGTGACATTGAAACGCAAGACGGGGCGGCCTTCGTAGAGCGCAAGCGGTTCATTCGAGAAGCCGAGCTTGCGGACGACGCCGCGCGGGTAATTGACCGCGCTGACGCGGACGCCTTCGGGCGCGTCGATCTTAACGGTCGTCGGGATACCGAACTTGCCGGCCAGCTTGTTCGCGTTGACGTGGAAGCCCCGCGGGATGTCAAGCACGATGGCTGCTTGAACCGTGCGACCCTGCTGTGCTTTGTCAGCCGAGAAGAAACCGTTGGCGCTAATGTTCGGTGCTTGCACGACGGCGGCGCTCGTGAAGAAGTTGGCCGGCGCGATCAACGCGATGGCGATCAGCGAGCAGAGAAG
>JALZKK010000202.1 GCA_030859285.1 Acidobacteriota bacterium
CCGCCCCCGTGTTGAACGCGCCGTAGCGGGTGGTGAACTCCGACTGTTGCCGGAACTCCGTGACGAAGTCGCGTTTATCCGTCTCCTGCTGCCCCAGCGTGCGCGGCCCGGCCAAGCGGTTCATCTCTGCGAGAAATTCCGCATAGGTCGGCAGGCGGCCCAAGGCGGCGTCGTAGAAACGATAGATGAAGTAGCCGCGCGCGAGAAACTCCGGCGAGCGATAGAACGAAGACGAGACCGTGATGCGATCACAGGTCGGGTCAGAACCACTCTTGCCCGGCCCGAAGTCGCCGTTGAATGCACATTGCGAAAGCAGGTTGGTCCAAGCCTCGAAGCCGCCCGGCTCCGGTTCGCGGAAGAGGAAGTCGCGATACTGCTGCCGCACGAAGAACGGGATCGTCGTGATCGGGTTCGGCCCTGTCACGATGTCGTTGTCGATGATCGAGATGGTGGCGAGCGGATCATCCAAGCCGAGATTGCCGGAGGCGTCCGCCAACCCCAGTTCGATCCGCTCCGTCCCTTCGACGTAGGAATCGTCGGTGATGAAGAGGGTAATGTCCTTGCTCGTCTCGCCGGGGCCGAAGCGGAGGCGGACGAGTGTGGTCGCCACGTCGCAGCGTGGGCGCGCAATCCCGTCTATGCGATTGCACGGCTGGTTGTCGAACGCCGCGGTCGCCAAAGTGACAGAGCCGGACTGCGCCACCGCGCCCGAGCGCATCACCGTGATCGTCACGCTGCCGTCCCCTTCGTTGACCGTGTAAGTCGGAGTGTCGAAGCGGAAGCCGCCGACGATGCCGCGCGGCTGGACCAGCAAATTATCAAAGACAGCTCGTCCGGGCGTCTGGACGGCCCCAGCCGTGCCGGCCACCAACTCGGTGGCGAGCGCACCGATCTCGCCGGGAACGATGCGCGTGAAGCGGATGGTGTAAGTCCCTTCGAGGCCGGTCGGGCTGGTCTCGAAATGCATCAACGCGGGAGCGGCTGAAGTGTCATGGCGGAAGCGCCAGAATTTCATCGCCACTGGATCATAGGGAATCGGCATCGCGGTCAGGACGCCCCCCTGTCGCGCTTGGAAGACCAACTGCCGCAGGCTCGTCGTGAGCGGGCGCACATCCAAGCGTCCGACCGCGCGCGTCTGCGCCGCCGCATCGAGGTTAGCTTCCGGGTCTTGCGCGATGAAGCGGAAGAAGTTTTGGTCGTTGCTGCCGATGGAGAAGATCGTCTGCGCGCCGCCGTCCGCCGTTTCGTCCACCTGCACCATCGCCGTCGCGCCGGTGAAGTCCACGGCGCGGACCGTGACATAGCCGTTGAAGCTGGCGTCGGTGATGTTGGTGCGTGGCGTGATGACGAGCTTGCCGTCTTGCTGCACCACTGTCACCAACGGATCGGTCGAGCCGGGCGGCTGCGTCAGCGTGCCTTCGTTGAACTTGTTAGGATCGCGCACATTGCCGCCAAAGTCGTCCGAGATCGGCGGTGCGGGCGTCGGGCTGGGGTTCGCTGTGGGAGCGAAGTTGGCCGTCGTGACGTTGGTCCCCAAATTCATAAACTCGAAGCGCAGCGGGTTGAAGGTTTGCGTGCTGCTCTCCGCCGTGACGATGTAGTTGCCGCCGGGCGGGAGATTGGTGAAAGTGAAGTTGCCGTTCGTGTCGGTCGTCGTCACGTCGGAGCGTGTGCCGCTCAGGGTAACGATGGCAGTCTGGCCCGGCGGCAGGCCGGGAATTTGTCCGGTGATAGTGATTGCCGTCGCGCCGACGAAATCGCCCGTCTGATTGCCGCTCAGATCGAGGAAAGTGCGGAACGCGGGATCGAAGACGACGCCTTCGCGGGTCGTCGTCACCGTGTAGTCGCCGCCCGCCGCGACGGTGAATGAGTAGTTGCCGTTCTGGTCCGTCGTGGCCGTCAACGTCTGGCCGGTGTCGTCGTTCGTCACCGTCAGGGTGACGCCGGAGAGGCCGTTGGTCCCATCGGTGATGCGCCCGCTGATCGCGCGCGCGGGCGCAATTGCCAAGACGAACGGACTGAGCGATGCGACCTGCGCGCAAATCCGGCGGCTCGCCACATCAACCAGCGAAGTCCGATCTACCAACACGCCACCCTCGCCGTGCAGCAAGCGCAAGTTGGGGAACAACTCATTACTAATTGCGCCTTCCGTATCCACGAAGCAGACAGTGATGATGCCGCTCACGCTGGCGGTCGTCGCCAGATCGATGCCCGGCACTTGCAGCAAAGTGTAACCGGCGGGCGGCGTGCCTGCCGTTGCCGGGCTGATCGGATTAGCCGTCGTCACGCCTGCCGCCGTCACTTGGCTATAGTTGATGGTATCGCCAGCGAACTCGACGGAGACGTTCGTGCCGACCGGCGTCACGAGCGTGAGCGTTCCCGTGAAGTCGGCAGTCTGGTTGCCGCTCAAGCTATTGAAAGTGCGGCTGGGTGGTGTGAAGGTAAAGTTGGCGAGGGCGGGCGTGACGGTGTAGTTACCGCTCGCCGCCAAGTTCGCAAACGAATAGCTGCCGTTCGCATCGGTCGTCGCCGTCGCGGTCTGCGTGCCGCTCAACGCGACAGCCGCGCCCGCAATACCTTCGCCGAGCGTGTTCGCGACGCGCCCGCTGATCGTGAACCCTGTTTGCTGCTGCTGCGTGCCGGTGAAGTTGGCCGTCTGACTGTTTCGCAGATTCTCGAAACCAGCATTTGGCGGCGTGAAGGTGAAGCCCTCGCGCGTAGGCGTGATGGTGTAGAGGCCCCCCGGCGTGAGATTGTTGAAGGTGTAGAAGCCGCTCGCATCGGTCACGACCGAAGCGGTTTGTGTGCCGCTTAAATTGACGGTGACGCCGGGGATGCCTGCGCCGCGCGAATCGATGACGAGGCCGGAGAGGAACAGTTGATCTGAGCCGATGAAAGACAACTGCAAGCCCGGCGTCAGTCCGCCCTGATCGCATTCGTACTGCGTGAAGCCGGTCGTCGCCGTGCGCTGGACGCCGACGGTAGCGCTGCTGCCGAACTGATCGATCTGTGCATAGATCACATCAAAGCGCGGCTGATTCTCGAAGAGACGAATTTCAAAGTTGATGGCCTGCGCGTTGTTGTTGAAGAAGGTGCTGCGCCATTCAACGTTGAAGACGCGATTCGGAGCCGTGCCTGTGACTGACGTGAAGATGCCGGAAGGGCCTAACCCGGGAATGTTCGCGGCATCCGTGCGAAGATCATCGAAGTAGCCGAGGATCGTGTATTCGAGGGCGGGGTCGGTATCCGGCAAGCAACCGTTAGAGAAGCGCGCGGTCGAGCCGGTGAACTCGATGATGCCGTTCGAGGTGATGGTTGCCGTCGTGAACGTGCGGTCGTAGAGCGTGTAAGCGAAAGGCAGCGTCACCAGCGTCGTGCAATCGTCGCAGTGATTACCAATGTCCGTCTCGCCGGGAACGATCTGCGCGCCCGTCGTTTGGTTGATCGCATAGTTGTTGACGATCTGCAACGAACTCGCCGTGACGACCGCACTCTTCGTGACCGAATTATTCGCCGTGTTCGGGTCGGACTCTGAAGCCGCGACGCCCACCGTGTTTGTGATCGTACCTACCTGATTGGGAGTCATGACGACAGTCGCCGTCGCGGTGGCCGCGCTGTTGAGGCTGCCGAGGTTGCAGGTGACGACACCGTTGGCGTGCGTGCATCCGCTGCCGTTGCTGTTGGCCGAGACGAGGGTCACGACCGCCGCGATGGAGAGCAACGAATTGAGAAAAGGGTGACGGCGCGAGCGAGTGTATTTAGAAAACATGGGGGTCAGAATTCCTTATCCGAAAAATGAGGAGCAGTTTAAGCCTGCGTCGGGTGCAGACATACGGCAATCAAGGAAAAGCATGAGCCACGAAGAGGCACACAAGATACAAAAGGGAGCAGCGAATTCACTTTTTGTGTTGTCTGTGCCTTTTTGTGGTGCAAATTCTTTCTTGAAAGCGATGGCTCATCGGAGCGAATTTCTCAAAAGCAGTCCGTCTCTCACATCAACGGCCAACTAGAGGCGGCGTGCAAGCCGAAAGCAAGGGCGACGAGGGAAGCGGATGACACGGTTGACTTGCTTCTTGAGACCCATAGGCAGGCAACTCAGGAAGGCTTGAGGCACAAGAGGAATCAGATTCCCTCGACTCAAAATAAGCGCGGACAACATAAATCCGCGCGCTCCAATATGTCAATTAAAATTTGCCGCTCAGAATTCAATTGCTTCTCAGACAGCAGCCAAATTAGTCACGATGAGATTGGCACACGGGCCGGAGCAGATCATCCACGAACCCCACGAAACGACACACAACAAACAATTCGTGAGTTTTCGTGTGATTTCGTGGATAATTTTTCCCATGCCCAATGCTCGTCAGTTCCGCTTGCATAGAAACGCTCATTAAACTCGCAAGTCCAGAGAGTCCGGCCTCCGCTCGCCGGAGCGGAGGCCGCGCGGCGAACAAGAAAAGCCTTGACACTGTTCGCAATCTGCCCTAGCTTGCGAGCGACCTTCAGTCAGTGGTATTGATAGATGTCGAGCGCGTTCCCAGCGCTCGATGTTCATTGCAAGGGGCTGCGACAAATGTCTTGCCTGTCGCACGTTTGGCTCTTTTCATCGTAGGCCGCGCCCGTCACATCGGTCTTCTACCAACGAACCGGCGCGCGCTCCTGATCCGGAGAGTGCGCCGCTTTAATTCTTTCTATTCCAGTCATGCTTTGCCGGATAGTAACCTGTCCCGTCACCCGCATATAGCGCGGCTGGCTGTCCGAAGATTTCAACGCACGCCATCTAAATCGAAGCACATGAGATTAAGACACATGAGTTCACCACAGAGACACAGAGACACAGAGGAAATGCGGAATGATGAATGCAGAATGATGAATGAGAAACAATCTGTCTTTCATTCATCTTTCCTCGTCCATCATTTCCTCTCTGTATCTCCGTGTCTCTGTGGTGAACTCGCTCCGTCCTAATCTTTCAAGTTTCGCTTTAGTTACCGGCTCTGTATCCGGCCCTTCTTTGATCCTGATCGCCTTCCCGGAGGAATAAACATGCCAACCCTTGACAGAAACTCCTCACGCTGGTCGCCAGCTTTGGCTTTAATCGTAGCAGCGTGCTTAGTGTTTACATCGCTTTCGCTGACCGCCTCTACGACGGCACAAGATACCGTGACCGGCGCGTTCGAGGGGACGGTGACGAGCAGCGACACGGGCGAAGCTGTCGCCGGCGCTGCCGTCCAGATCATCAACGGAGCGACCGGACAAGTCTTCCCGAAGACCAGCGATTCGCGGGGACGTTTCTATCAAGGTCTCTTGCATCCCGGCATCTACACGATCCGCGTCTCCGCGCCGGGCTTTCAAACGAAGGAAGTTATCCAACGCCTCTTCATCACGAAGACCGGCGAAGTGATTCCTGTGCCGGTCTCGTTGGACCCCGCGCCGCCGGGAGCGACGCCGACTCCGCCAATCGCCGGTGCGACGCCGTTGGCGGCGGCTTCGCCGACGACGCCCAACGTCATCACCGAAGCAGACACAGACATTCGCGCCCGCATCAATGCTTCTGACGCGCGACAAGGCGGATCATTCACCGAAGAGGAAGTCTCGACCTTGCCGCTTGGTTCGTCCACTTTAACGCGCACCTTCGACGAACTGACTTTGCTGTTGCCCGGAGTGGCTCCACCGCCGCAGACTTTGGGCAGCGTGGCCGGGCCGGGCGTCGGCGCGGGTGTCGGCAGTGCCGGACAGTTCGCCGTCAACGGCCTGCGTTCACGCGCCAACAACTTCACGGTCGATGGTTCGGACAACAACGACGAAGACATCGGGGTGCGGCGGCAAGGCTTCGTGGCGTTGATTCCGCAGCCAATAGAATCGATCAAGGAATATCAAGCGATCACGCTGCTCGCGCCCGCGCAGTTTGGCCGCAACATCGGCGCGCAAGTTAATGCGGTGTCGAAGTCGGGCGGGAGCGAAACGCACGGGACGTTCTACGGCTTCATCAACTCAAGCCAACTCAATGCCAGAAATTTCTTCGACACGACTTTCGGCAATGCCGTCACGCCGCTGCGCGTCGGCAATCAAGCCGTGGTCGTCACCGACCGGATTAACCCATTTTTCTTCACGCCGGATTTAACTCGCGCTCGCCCCATCACGGTGCAGAATTTCAGCGGCGGCGAGGACTCTTTCACACTCGGACAGGGCGGCTTCGTGCTGGGCGGCCCGCTCGAACCGGCGAGGGGACCAGACCAGCCCGGTCGGATGTTCTATTTCATCTCTGCCGAAGGCTACATCCAGAATGCCGCGCAAGAAGAGAGCTTCGCCGTCCCCACTGTCGCGCAGCGCGGCGTGTTCGGAAGCGGCGCGACCGGCTTGTTCTTCGATCCGACGGGACAGAATTTTCCGACGTTTACGCTGCCGACGACTGCCGGCGCTGACGCCGTGTTCAGTTTGTTTCCCTTCCCCAACAATCCGAACGGCGTCTATGGCCCGAACACCTTTACACAGGTCTTGCCCAACAGTGGGCAAGGCAAAGTCCTATCGGGGAAGTTCGACGCCAACTTCAAACTCTTCGACCGCCAGCACTCGCTGACGAACCGTTACAATTTCACAGATGATTATCGCATCATCCCCGTCACCGGCGGCGCGCTCTTCTCTTCTCTACGCCCGCGCATTCGCACGCAGAACAACTCTTTCTTCTTCAACAGCGAGTTGACCGATCCGAACTCTTCGCGTCCCGTCTTCAATCAAATCCGTCTCTCCTACGGACGCACGCGGTTGGTGTTTGAAGAAGAACGTGATCGCACGTTCCAGTTGGAAAATACTTTGCTGCCCGGCACGCCCTTTCTCTTGAATGCGCCCGTGCTGGAAAATTTCACTTCTCCGGCCCTGCTTCCGAACGGCACGTTTGGGCCGAACACCGGCCCAGTGGTTTATTTCACCGATCCCTCTCTGACGGTGCAGAACGCCATGACGTTAGGGTCGCTGGGACAGATGACCCGGCTCGGAGCTATCGGACAGGTGAATATCGCCGGCTTCAGCCCCGTCGGCGTGGATGTCTTCAACTTTCCGCAACGCCGCGTCAACAACACTTACCAGATCGCCGACGAATTGACGTTCAGAACAAGCCGGCACACTTATGTCTTCGGCGTCGATACGCGCCGCACCGAACTCAACAGCGAGTTGCCACGTAACTCTCGCCCGCTGCTCACATTTTCCGGTGCGCCGGAGATATTGCTGCGGCCTGCCGCGCAAGGGTCAGGCTTCGATGTTTTTTTATCGGGCAATTTTGTCAGGCCGGAAACATTAGCAGCGGCGTCTGCGCCAAGTGGCTTTTTCCAAACGCTCGCCATGCGCGGCGAATCCGCCACCAACTTGCTCTTCTACCAACTCAATTTTTATGGACAAGATACGTGGCGGCTGCGGCCTAACATCTCGCTCTCTTACGGGCTGCGCTATGAATACAACACGCCGCCGAGCGAAACGTCTGATCGCATCGAAAGCACCTTCGACGATCCGGCGTTAAATTTAGTTCCCGGCATCCGCGATTTTATCGGCGACCGCACGCGAATCTTCGAGCCGGATCGCAACAACTTTGCGCCGCGCGTCGGCATTGCCTACGCGCCGAATTTCTTCGGCCCGGAGCGCGCGACTGTGATTCGCGCCGGCTACGGTCTCTTCTACGATCAAATCCTCGGCGCAGTCGTCAGTCAATCGCGCAACGTGTATCCGACTTATCTCACAGTCAACTTCGCCGGCGGCATCAGCAACTTGGCCTTCATTCAAGGCGGCGTGCCGAATGGCCTCTTCTGCCCGCCGGCAGGCTGCCCGCTCCAGATTTTTAATCCCAGCAATCTGATTCCAGATTTGAGCGGCGGTATTCGCAGCGGCGTCCGTCTCGTGCAGCCCGGAACGCTCAACACGGTCAATCCCAATTTGTCGTTTACTGAGGCCGTCAATCTCATCAACGGCATTGTGCGCGGCGGCGGCGGTTTTATCCCGCCGACCAGCGGCTTCGGCTTCACCATCCCGGAGCAGAATTTGGAAACCCCACTCGCGCATCATTTCGGTGTCACGGTGGATCAGCAGCTCGGACAAAATCTCACTCTCGCCGTTTCCTACATCGGCACGCGCGGGCGCAAGCTGCTGCGCTTCAACACACCGAACCTCGGCCCCAATTCTTACATCGCCGTCAGCGGGCTGAATTTTATCCCTTCGACCGGCGCAGTTGGTCCCGCGAATCTTGAATTCTTCGGCCTCACTTTGCCGCCGGGCGTGCGCGTGGACAACGCCGGCAATTTAATTGTGACCGGGCGTCCCGCACCCAACGCCGGCGCGGTTTTCCGCTACGAGTCCACGGCCAGTTCTGATTACAACGCGCTCCAAGTGCAAGTCCGCTCGCGCCTACGCCGTACTTTGCAGATGCAGGCTTCTTACACTTTCGCGAAAGCCGAAGATGATGTGTCCGATGTGTTCGACTTGGCGGGCGCGTCGAGCTTGCCGCAGAACAGCCTCAACCTCGACGCCGAGCGCGGCCCCGCCAACTTCGACGTGCGCCATCGCTTCGCCTACAACTTCATCTACAGCCTGCCCACGTTTACGGAACGCGGCGCAGCCTTCCGCGCACTCTTCGGCGGTTTTCAAGTCGCCGGGCTAGGCAGTTTCCAGACGGGCCAGCCCTTCACCGTCAACAGCATCTTCGACGTGAATTTAGACGGCAACTTAACCGACCGCTTGGATTCCACCAACGGCATCACGCACACCGGCGACCGCCGCCAACCGCTCCGCTTGACGACCGATGATCCGACCGGCCTGCTCGCGTCCATCGGCGAAGACGGCAGCGTCGGGCGCAACAGCTTCCGCGCCGGCAACTTTTTGGAGATCGATCTTGCCGTCATCAAAAACTTCCGCGTTTCCGAGAATCAGAACTTCATCTTCCGCATGGACGTGTTCAACGCGACGAACCGCGACAACTTCGGCATCCCCGTCCGCTACCTCGAAGCGCCCGGCTTCGGGCAAGCCACCAATACCGTCACGCCGGGCCGCCGCATTCAGTTCGCGTTGAAGTATTCGTTCTAAATTTAAGTCCAAAGTCCAAAGTCAGAGAACAGAGTACTTGACTTTGGACTTTGGACTTCTTTACGCTGTGAATTCGATCTCGCCACAGATCACCGCCAAATCTGGGTAAGCGAACAATCCATCCGGATCGGCGCAGACTTTCATGTTCGGCGAAAAACCGCGACATGGCTTGCCTCTAAGTTGTGCATGGACAAGACCGCCGAGATTGAAACAGATCGTGCTGTGCGCCGGACTCTCACCAATCTTCGGATAGACGAGGCCATCCAAATGCTCATGCCTGCCTTTGCAGGATCGTTCATGGGTGAGGTATTCCTCCGAGGTATGCGTGGTAGCGTAAGCGGCAACGCCATTACTCTCTCCTGCTTGAGTTCGTTACAAAATTATCTTTGCGCCCTTCGCGTCTTTGCGTGAGTTTCTTTCCGCTGCGATGAAAAGCCTCACGCAAAGACGCAAAGAGCGCAAAGAGATGAGCGTGATGCAGCCGATTCAGGCTCGATCCCATTCTTCGTGGCTGACGCCGGCTTGACGAAGAATCTCTCACAGCAGAGCTTCACTGATGTCGCCGCTTTTGTGCGGATTGGGAATCCGCACTTTGAGGCTTCCCCGCTGCATGAACTGATGGCGTTTGCCTGTGAGCGGCCCGGTGAAACCGAGGCGGCGGAACTTGCGGATGAGTTCTCGTCTGGAAATGGGGCCGGGCATCGGTCAGGCAGCTTCCGTGCTGAGATCAATGCGGCCAATTTTGGGGAGCGGATCATGGTCTCTGAGCTTGAACAGGAGCCATTCCTCCAAGACCTCTTGCAAGACCGCGCGGCATTTTTCCAATGCCCGCTCGTTGGCCCACACGCCGTCGAAGCCGGGGATTTCGCCGAAGTATGTGCCGTCTTCAAGAATTTTGTAGCGAGCCTTGCTCATGGCCTCTTGAATGTAACGTGTCAGCATCTTGCGCCTCTTGAAGAGCGGTTGATCCGGGCTGAATGGTATGTTTCGGGTGATAACCTGTCAAACGTCTTCATCGAACCAGCCAGACACAGACTTGATCCTTGGTCACAGGGTCTCTTCATTCTCGTTTCCCATATGAGCTTTAACCGGCTCAAGAATAGCCCCTCCACACGCAGTACATGAAGCTAATCGAAATGCGCTCTAATTCCGCGCAGCGCGGCCATCCAATGTCGTCACCACCAGCGGGCGGGCGGCGAGTTCCCGGCGGTAAAAGACGCGCGGGCGTTGCAGGCTGCGATTCTCTGGATTGGCGATTTTCTCTTCGCCTTCGACAAACGCGATCTGGCTGAGCAAGCCGCGCGAACGCTTCATCTTCTCGATCTGCATTTGCGGCACGCGCTCGGTCGCGTAGTCGAGCCACTCGCCCATCACGACTTGCCCATCCTTCGGACGCGCGTCCGCCGTGCCTTCTTTCAAGCCCTGCACGACGAGCGCGTGCGTCAACAATCCGTGACCAAGTTGCGCTACTTCCTGCGCGGCTTGATAGCTCTGCGAAGCGGTCAGGATGAACATACCTTTTTCATAAGCTAATTGCGCCAAGCCTTTCGAGTTCATTGGTCCCCTGCGCTTGTCGTCGGCTTCGAGGGCTTGTCCTGAATTGCATGCGTCCAAGACCATCACGAGCTGCGCCGCGTCAATGCCCTCCATCGCGCTCTCCATCTCCCGGTCAGAGACGCTGTGCGAGAGCATCTTGTTGATATCCGCGTTGGTCATGCCGGTGCGTTTGCCGTTGTAGCCGAGATCGTGCGGGAGCAGA
>JALZKK010000225.1 GCA_030859285.1 Acidobacteriota bacterium
CCTCACGGCTGAAGAGCAAAGCTGGCATGGACGCGATTACTCCGCCGCGATTGATCTGCCGCCGCTCGCGACCGTGTGGCTGGAAGTCCCGGCGGAGAAGAAAAAGCGTGAACGCAAAACGGGCGAAAGCTGAGAAATGATTTGCTTGAAGAGGTCTATTAGTTTCCAATGCCAGCAGTGAAAAGAATCGGAGTTTTAACCGGCGGCGGTGATGCGCCCGGTTTAAATCCGGCAATCAAGGGTTTGGTTTATCGCGCAGCGGAACGCGGCATCGAAGTCGTCGGCCTTTACGACGGCTGGCGCAGTCTGTTGCATCCGGTGGGCGAGACGTTGCCGCTGGATCGCAATCGCGTGCGGCGTTGGGATCGCGACGGGGGGACCAATCTCGGCTCGTCGCGCACCAATCCGTTTAAGGTGAAGAACGAGGCGGGCGAGCGTGTGGATCGCTCCGGCGAAGTGTTGGAGAATCTCGGACGGCTCGGACTTGATGCCATCGTCGCTTGCGGCGGCGAAGACACGCTCGGCGTCGCAGCGCGATTGCACGGGCAAGGGGTTTGCGTCGTCGGCATCCCGAAAACTATCGACAAAGATTTGGCCGGGACGGATTACACGCTCGGCTTCGACACAGCCTTGAGGAACGTGACGGAAGTGATCGAGCGTGCGCGCACGCCTGCCGGTTCGCACAGTTGGGTGCAGATCATCGAAGTGATGGGCCGCTACGCCGGACATCTCGCGCTCTGGTCGGGCATGGCGGGGCAAGCTGATCTGATCTTGATCCCGGAGCATCCGTTTCGTTACGAGAAAATTTATCGACACTTGCAAGAACGCCTCGGCGACGGAGCGAGCCGCCGCGACCGTTCGTTGCCGCGCTATTCCGTGATCGTCGTTTCTGAAGGAGCGTCTGCGGAAGACGGCGGCCTCGTGACGATTGATGATCGGCAGGACGCTTTCGGCCACGCGCGCTTGGGCGGCATCGGCGAAACGCTGGCAAAAAAGATCATGGCTGAAACGCCTTACGACGCGCGTGCGGCGACGCTCGGACACCCGCAACGCGGCGGCCCGCCGTCGGCGATTGATCGTATGATGGGCTTGCTCTTCGGCGCGCGGGCGGCAGACGCGCTGGCCGACGGCGATCTCGGCCAGATGGTTTCCGCGCGCGGCATCGCTCCGGCCTACGAATTATCGCTCGTGGACATCACGTTAGTTTTGGGACAACTCAACACGGTGGACGTTGAGCGCCACTACGACACAGAACGGTATCACTTCAAAGGGATCGGGATGTGAAGCGAAGACGTGCGCTTGCCTGAACTCGCAATGAACGATCAGCGCACTTGTCAATCTAACCCCGCTCCGAATCGGAGCCTGACACCGATGCGCGCGAGGCGCGGCGGCCCAATCGTCGTGACCGGCGTGCGGCCCACTGCGTAGTGTCGATCAAAAACATTCTCAACTGCCGCGAAGACTTCTAAGTGACGCACGACGCGACGCGCGGCGAAGAAATCGAGCGTGAAAAAGCGTGCGAGACGAAAGCGGTTCTGATCGTCGTCGAACTGCGCGCTCGCGGCGCGGCCTTGCGTGGCAAGGGACCAATGCCGCGCCGGGTCGGAGTAACGCATTTGAAAAGTAAACTGATGGCGCACCACTTGTGGAAGCTGCAAGCCTTCGAGCGCGCGGCTCACGGGAAAGCTGACGACTGTGGCATCAACCATTTGGTAGCCGCCAGCGAGCGTCCAATCATTGTTGAGCCGGGCTTCCGCTTCCAACTCCACACCGCGCGAGCGCGTGCGTCCTAAATTTTGCCGCTGTCGCATGATGAGCGCGGGCGTGATCCGCAAAGTGACGTTGGCGACGGGGCCCGTGATCTCAGTCCAGAAGAAAGTGGCGCGCGTGTTGAAGCGGCGGTCGGACATACTCACACTGATTCCAGCCTCGCCGCCTGTCAGCCGCTCGGCTTGCAACTTTTCGTTGGCGAGCGTCAGGACATCGCCGACGCGGAAGCTGCGATACAACTCGTTGAGCGTCGGTTGACGAAAGGCGCGGTAGGCGGAGACGTTGAATGACAGCGCGCCGGTGGCTTGGTAGAGCGCAGAGAGTTGCGGACTAAAAGCTGTCTCCGCGCGATCTGGAAAACGTGTGACTGACGTTGTGGCTGCGAGTGGCGCAACGGGTCGTGTCGTTTGCTGTGCGGCATAATTGCGCCAAGTGTCAACGCGCGCGACGGCATTGACGATCAAGCGTGGAGTCACACGAATGATGTCTTCGAGATATGCGCCGATGGTGCGCTCGCGCCCGCCCGCGCCGACGAGCGAAGACGGACGGCCCGCCACGAAGACGATCTCATCACTCGCGCCGCGCACCTCGCGAGCTTCAACACCGGCGACCAGTGTGTGACGAGCGCCGAACGTGTGCGACCATTGCGATGTCAGGCCAAAATTTTGTGAAGGAACACGCTGGCCGCGCGTCAGAGTTTCGCGATCTCTGCCGGCGGAGACGGCGGAGAAGTTTTGCTCGAAGACTTGCGTGCCGCCATAGGCGCGCAACGTGAATGCTCCGGCTTGGTTTGTCTCCCAATCGACACCCGCGCCGAGTTGTCGCAAGTGCGTGCGATTGGTTTGCAGCGGAGCGCCATTCGTGCGCGCTTCGCCAAACAGCAAGCCGCGCAGAAACACACGACCAACTTGCGCTCCTTGCCGTGAGAAACGTCGCCCGGCGGAAAGATCGACAGTGGCGTGGCGTGAACCGGCAGGCGTGTCAACGAGGCCGCGCTCGCGCTCATCAACAATGCGATAGCCGTCAGTGCTAAACGATTCAGCGGCGATGCTGGCATCCCACGATCCGCGCCGCCCGCCCGCAAAGAGCGAAACGTCGTGCGTGCTTTGATTGCCGTAAGCGGCTGTGAGCGCGAGTGTCGGAGCGTTCGTCTGCCGTGTGAGAATGTTGATAACGCCGCCCAAAGCCGCGCTGCCGTAGAGGCTCGAAGCGCCACCGCGCAAGACTTCGATGCGGCTGACGGACGCGCGCGGCACGCGGCTCCAATAAACCCACCCGCCGAAAGGATCATTGAGCGGCAGGCCGTCGAGCAGGACGAGCGAACGGCTTGCGCCGCTGGCCCCGACGCCCCGCAGCGAGACGCCCTGAGTAGTCGGGTTCGCATTGCGGCTACTTGAACGACGGAATAGTTGAAAGCCTGCGACTTGCCGCAACGCATCATCGAGCGTGAGGGCGGCGGTGTTTGCCAGCGCTTCATCGGAAAGAACGGCAACGCTCGCCGCCGTCCCGCCCAGACGTGTCTCTGTGCGCGTCGCCGTCACCGTCACTTGTTCTGCGGCGAGCGCGGGCGAGAGCGTGATCCGCAATCCCATGCCGTCACGTTCGACAACATCCCACGCGCGCTCATATCGAGCGAAGCCAGTCGCGCGCACGAGCAGCACGTCAAATTTTTCTGATGCGAAGTTAAGAGCGAATTGTCCTGCGCCGTCTGCGATAGTCTCAGCGATGATGCGCTTTGCGGATTTGATGACGACTTCTGCTCCGGCGACTGCCGCGCCCGTTTGATCCAGCACGACGCCTTCCACGCGCTGATCTCTCGCCGGTTCCTGCGCGCCGAAAGCGAGCTGGTTGAGCGAAAACAGCAACGCCAGCGAGCAGAGCGCCATCGCTTTCAAGAAAAAGATTGAGTCACGAATGCACACGAAGAAACACGAATTTGCAGCGTGAGAGTAGCGGTCAAACGTGGCGGTTTACGCACAATGAAGTCATAAATTTATAACAAGAGCTTGAGATTAGCGGATGAGATTGACTGCGCCAGAGATCGGAGGATCGGCGGCTGGTCCCTGCCCCCACGCTGATTGGAAGAAGTATCTTTAATCCGCAATCCGAAATCCGCATTCCGCAATTCCATTAGCGGTGGGCTGAATCCAAGTATCTCTTGATCTCGCTGTGCAAGGCTCTGCGTTCGAGCAGGAGGCGTAGAAAACTGTGTTGGCGTTGGAGAAAGATGAGGCCGGCTTTGAGCCAGCCGCGCATGTCGGATAATTCTTCGAGCGAGCGCAAAGCGACATAGCCGCACACGATTACGATAGGCAGGCTGACGAGAGCGACGCGCCAATTCCAAGACCACCAGAGCCAGCCGCTCAAGATAAGCCACGTCAGCGGCATCAATAGCATCGCCAGCAAAATCTTCACCGTCGATTCGATCTCGTCGGGGCCGTGTCGCCGGAACAGGCGCGAGAATAAGACGCACAGTAAGTAGGCGGGCAGGTGAATGATCGCGCCGGCCAGTGTGAGCGGCGAGAGCAGCAGCAGCAGGCCGCCTTTCAGCAAGAAATGGCGAAAGACGAACCAGCGCGAATGAGCCAGCACGGAGAGATTCTCCGGCTTGATGCCGAGACCGGCCAACTCCGCTTCGTACTGCTGAATGCGCGCGCGCAAGCTGGCCGACGGCGCGGCGGCGAGTTGTGCGAGACTCGCGGCCACACGGCGGCGCAGGTTGAATTCTTCGGCGAGCGTGTGCCGGAAATTGATTGTCTCGTAGATCGACGAAAAAAGTTGCTCGGCCTTCGCCACCGTCTCCAGCGTCTCGGTGTTTTCGACGTTCAACGTCACGCGCCTGAGCGCCGCATCGATCTTCATCGAGAGTTGCTGCACGTCCTCACGGAGCGGCTCGCCGAATTCATCAACCGGGGCTGGTTGGACTGCAAAGAGTTCGCCGAAACGGAGCAAGGCTTCGCTGCGGAATGAAGTCTTGGAAGTGTAGTACAGCCCGACCGGAACGATCCGCAGCGAAGATAAACGCTCGTCTGGCGGCTCATCGTCGAACGCCGCGAGCGCGCCGAGGGCGATGCGCGCCGCGCCGGTTTTCACCGGCAGCAATTGCGTCTCGCTGTGCGACACACCTTCGGGGAACAACGCGATGCAGCCGCCACGTTGCAGTAGTTCGTGACAGGCGGCGAAGGTCAGGCGGTTCAGTGATCGATCCTCGCCTTGATCAATGCGGCGGTAGAGCGGCAACGCTTCGGCGGCGCGGAGAATAAAACTGATGACGGGCAGGCGAAAGAGCGTGGATTTTGCGAGGAACGAGATGCGGCGCGGCAGCGAGCAAAAGACTAGCGCCGGATCGATCAGCCCGTTCGGATGATTCAGCACGAAGATGAGCGGGCCGGCGCGGGGGACCAATCCCGCGCCCGCCGTCTCGATGCGGCGGAAAAAGAGTCGGAGCGCGATGCTGAAAATGATGTGCAGCACACGCCGGGTGAGAGAGCCTTGCTGTCGCGCGAGCATGTCCCGCAGACGTAAGATCGCGACCTTCTCCATCGGCAAAGTATAAGCCACATAGCTGTGAGAAAGCTGGCGCGCGGGCTGTGATTTTGTTGTTGACATTCTTTGCGGAAGCGGCCTAGTCTGGCATGTCAATCAACACAACTCGGCAGATTGAAAATATAGACTTTAAGAAAAACAATTTGACAGGATGAACAAGATTGACGGGATGAAGCAGAAAGCAACCATTAAAATCCGTACATGTTTCTGTGCTTGATCTGGTGCATCCGGTCAATCGTGTCGATTGCTTTTTCTTGAATGCTATAGCTAACAGCGAGAGGGCGTGCGTGTGATGGCGGCTTTATTTCACTTGGCTTTTCCGGTTCACAATCTCGAAGCGGCGCGCGCCTTTTACGGCGGCGTGCTGGGCTGCGCGGAAGGGCGCAGTTCCGAACGTTGGATCGATTTTGATCTCTTCGGACATCAGATCGTCGCGCACATGCACGATGATCAACTTGTGCGCGCGAGCAGTAGTTTAGTTGACGGCCATGATGTGCCGGTTCCGCACTTCGGCGTGATCCTGTCAATGGACGAGTGGCAACGGCTCGCCGAGCGCGTGCGGCAACGAGGAGTCCAATTCGTGATCGAACCATCTGTGCGTTTCGCCGGACAGACGGGCGAGCAGGCCACGATGTTCTTCCTTGATCCGAGCGGCAATGCGCTTGAGTTCAAAGCCTTCGCCGATCCCTCGCAAGTATTTGCCAAATGAGGCGCGCGGCTGGACCAGTGAACGCTGCCACCGATTTTATCGACAGCGCAGAAATATGTTAGTTTTCAGTGTGCATTGATCTCACAGCAGTAAAGGAGTCGAATCAATCTTGGCGACAAAACTTAACATCCGGCTCAAAGCCAACGCGGACGCTTCCAAGCCCCAGCAGATCGCGCAGCAGATCGGAGCCGCCATCGAGAGCGGCAAGCTCAAACCCGGCGAAAGCCTGCCGAGCGAGCGCGCTCTCAGCGAACAGCTCGGAGTCAATCGCAAAACCGTCCGGGCGGCCTTTGCACAGTTGGCTGATGAGCGACTGATCGAAACTGCTGGCACTTCCAACCGGCGCGTGCGTGGCGGCGGCAAAAAATCAGCCGCGCCCACCGGGGCGGCGAAGAAAACCGGACAGCCGGGCGGGGCGAAAAAAGGCCGGGCGAAGAGTTAGCTCTTTGGGGAGTGAAGGCACAGCAGCGCGACTGTAAGAAAGGGCGTCTTGAGCCGCGCGGCCACACCTTCCTTGACAGTCGCGCCTGCTGCTTTGGTCTCCTCGTTCGGGCCACTAGCCTCATTTGCTTGATCCGCGTGCATCCGCATTCATCTGCGGTCATCTCTTCTGCCTTTCTCTCCACTTTGACTCACGATCTAATCGCCAGCCGCTCTCATGTATGAAGCGCTCGCTGCCGATAAGTAGTTCGGTTGATGGAGTGGGGATCAAGAGGGTGCAAGACATCTGATGTGATCGCGAATTATGAGAGAGTTGATATTGATCTTAGAGCGTGCGGGCCGGTGTCTGTATCTCGCATCGGCGAGTGCGCCGCTGTTGGCGCAACCGCCCGCCGCTGTGCCGGGGAAAACGCTCGCCGAAATTTTCCCGCCCCAGCAGGCGGAGTTGTTCCTGACACATTTGTGCGACGCGCTCGCCGCGCGGCAGCCC
>JALZKK010000232.1 GCA_030859285.1 Acidobacteriota bacterium
TCTATACGGACATCTCGCGCGACGGGACGCTCGGCGGCGTCAACATCGAACAGACCTGCGCCATCGCGCGCGAATCGGGACTGCGCGTCACGGCTTCGGGCGGCGTCTCGGAACTGCAAGACATTCAAAAACTGCGCGAAGCGGCGAACTCCTGCGGCGTCGATAGCGTGATCGTCGGCAAGGCGCTTTACGAGGGGCGGTTCATGTTGAAAGAGGCGCTGAACGTCGCGTAATTATGCTCGATCTTCAACCGGCAACTTTTGAGGAGTTTGAAAGGGAAGCTCAACGCGGCAACGTCGTCCCCGTCGTGCGGACGGTATTGGCGGATTTGCTGACGCCGGTCGGCGCTTTTTTGCGCGTGAGCGAGGGGGCAGAGTATGCGTTTTTGTTGGAGTCGGTTGAGGGCGGCGAGCGGGTGGCGCGCTACTCGTTCTTGGGCGCGAACCCGGAGATGGTTGTGCGCGGGCGTGGGGACCAAACGATTGTTGAGCGCGGCGGCGAGCAGGAAATTCTCGACGGGACGAGAGTGACGGATTTCTTGAGCGCTCATTTTCGCGGGCGGCAGTTGGCGGAGCGTGAGCGTTTGGTCCCATTCGCGGGCGGCGCGGTCGGGTATCTGGCATATGACGCGGTGCGTTGGTTCGAGCCGGTGCTGGAAGACGGCAAGCCGCTTGAGCGCGACGACGCGGCATTGATGTTTTACCGCACCGTGATCGCTTTTGACCGCGTGCGGCAGCAGTTGGAGATCACTGCGGTCGTCTTCACCGAAGAAGCGGGCGGCAGCCGCGAGCGACTGCGGGAGTTGTACGCGGGGGCGGTCGGCGAGACGGAGCGGATCGAGCAGTTGCTGTTGACAAGCGGGCCATTGAGAGCGGCGCGAGGGGGAGAGGCACAATCTCGGACAGAACTGCACATTACGTCGAACTGGACGCGCGAGGGTTTCGAGCGAGCGGTTGAGCAGATCAAAGAACACATCGCTGCGGGCGATTGTTACCAAGTCGTCTTATCGCAAAAATTCAGCGCGCGAGTGACGGCCACGCCGCTCGCCGTCTATCGCGCTTTGCGCGCGACGAATCCTTCGCCGTACATGTATTTCTTAAAACTCGGCGGAGAGTCAATCGTCGGCGCATCGCCGGAAATGTTGGTGCGTTGTCGCGGCCAACAACTTGAGTATCGCCCCATCGCCGGCACGCGACGGCGTGGCGCGAACGACGCGGAAGACGAGCGGCTCGGCGCGGAGATGCGCGCTGACGAAAAGGAAGTTGCCGAACACTTGATGCTGGTTGATCTCGGACGCAACGATCTTGGCCGTATCGCGGAATTCGGGACGGTCAAGGTTAATGAGTTAATGTCGGTCGAGCGTTATTCGCACGTGCAGCATCTCGTATCGGGATTGAGCGCGCGGCTGCGCGACGGCAGCGATTGTTTCGACGCGCTGGCCTCGTGCTTTCCCGCCGGGACGGTAACGGGCGCGCCGAAAGTCCGCGCGATGCAGATCATCCGCGCGCTCGAACCGGAGCGGCGCGGCGTCTATGCCGGGACGGTGCTGTATCTGGATTACGCCAGCAATCTCGACTCGTGCATCTCGATCAGGACAATGTTGTTGCAGCGCGACGGTCGCGCCGAAGTGCAGGCGGGAGCGGGCGTCGTTGCAGATTCAGTCCCGGCTCATGAATATGAAGAGACGATCAACAAAGCGCGCGCGTTGCTGCGAGCGATTGAATTGGCGGAGCGCGGGTTGTAACTTCACATTTGATGATTAAAAATTTAGGATCGAGATGTGATGAAATACCTCGTGATCAAAAGTCAGAAATTTTCATGGAAGGCTTGGCTGGCATTTGTTTGTCTGTTCTTTGCGGCGAGCTGCCTAGATCGCTCCAACCGTATCGTTAACCCTGAGACGGCGCGGCGCGAGTTAGCCTTGCGCGGCATTTCCTTCAAGGAGAAAGATTTTATCGGGCGCGCCGCCGACGGCGATCTGTGGGCGGTGAGATTGTTTCTCGCGGCGAAGATGAACCCGGATGTGAAAGACGAGCGCGGCTTTACTCCTCTACACGCAGCGGTCGAAGGCTCGCAGGCGAAAGTCGTCAAGACGCTGCTCGATGGCGGGGCGAATCCGAATGTGCAAGACAAGATGGGCATGACACCGCTCGCGCGTGCGATGCGGAATGAAGAGTTGTCGCTCGTCGAAGAGTTGCTCAAACAAGGCGCGGACGTGAACACGCAGAACCGGGAAGGCCACACGGCTTTGATGCTGGCGGCGCGCAACCGCGATCCGCGTTTCATGCAAGGGCTTCTCGATCAAGGGGCCGACATCAACATTTTAGATAACGATGGCAACACGGCGCTGATGTATGCTGCACATCAAAATCGCGTCTCGATGACGCAGGCGCTGTTGCTCAAGGGCGCTGATCCGAATCGCGTCAACAAATACGGCGGCACACCCTTAATGATCGCGGCGGCCAACGGCAGCCCGGAAATAGTCTTGGCGCTGATCAACACCGGAGCCAAGACCGATCTCAAAGACACCAAAGGCATCACCGCCCGCCAATGGGCCACGCTCGCCAAACACGCGGAAGTTGCCGAGTTGATTCGCAAACATGAAAAGTAGCCAGTAGCCAGCATGAAGAGACATGCTTTCCTACTGGCTACTGGCTACTGCTTTATGCTCTTCATCATCGACAATTACGATTCGTTCACTTACAACCTTGTGCAGTATCTCGGCGAGTTGGGCGCCGAAATGATCGTGCGGCGCAACGACGAGGTAACGGCGGACGAGATCGAGCGTGAATATCGCCCGGCGCAAATCCTGATCTCGCCGGGGCCGGGAACGCCTGCCGAAGCGGGCGTCTCGCTCGAAGTGATTGAACGCTTCGCCGGGCGTGTGCCGATCTTAGGCGTATGTTTGGGGCATCAGGCGATTGGGCAAGTTTTTGGCGGCAAGGTGGTGCGCGCGCCCGCGCCCATTCACGGCAAGCCGGTCGAGATCAGCCACGACGGGCGCACGATCTTTGAAGGACTGCCGCAAAATTTTCAGGCCGGTCGTTATCACTCGCTAATCGTCGAGCGCGAATCTCTGCCTGACTGTCTGGAAGTCTCCGCCACAACGCCCGATGGATTGATCATGGCTCTGCGCCACCGTGAGTTACTCGTCGAAGGCGTGCAGTTTCACCCCGAATCGATCCTGACGAGCGGGGGAAAAAAGCTACTGAAGAATTTTCTGGAGCAGTCAATAGTTAGTACAAAGACGATTGCCTGATTCCGACGCGGAATTGTCAACGTCGCTGTTAACAGTTGCCTCGTGCTGGGAGCGCGGACGTCCCGTCCGCCATGAGCGCGTCAGCGCGAATAATGCTTACGCGATCATCCGATGTGCCAGTAGATGTGAAACTCGGTTAGCTCGCTTGCGGCGAGCTTGGCGGACGAGCCGTCCGCGCTCCCAGCCCGCGTAAATCGTTTTCTAATGGCCGATCACTCTTCGACAATTTTTGAACGTCCTGCATGGATGCTGCCGACACCGGCGCGGCGAGATGAGCCAGCAACCAGCGCGGGCTTGCGCGGGTTGACGCTGCGGTTGATGCGCGGCGAGAACTTGACGCGAGATGAGGCCGCCGTGTTGCTCGACGCGC
Organism: Acidobacteriota bacterium; assembly: GCA_030859285.1. Taxonomy (GTDB): domain Bacteria; phylum Acidobacteriota; class Blastocatellia; order Pyrinomonadales; family Pyrinomonadaceae; genus JACCRA01. The sequence goes on from JALZKK010000232.1 coordinate 3,630, forward strand.
TGCTCGATGGAGCGGCGACCGACGCGCAGATCGCGGCGGCGTTGGTAGCTTTAGCGGTGAAGGGCGAGACGGTCGAAGAGTTAGCGGGGATGGCGACGGCGATGCGCGCCCGCGCCGTGAGGATTCAGAGCCGCCACGATCTTTTCATCGACACTGCCGGGACAGGTTCGAGCGCGGCCAAGACTTTTAATGTCTCGACTGCCGCCGCGTTCGTCATTGCCGGCGCGGGATTGCCGGTCGCCAAACATGGCAGCCGCGCAGCAACGAGCCGTTCGGGTAGCGCCGATGTGTTGACAGCGCTCGGCGTCAACGTCACCGCCGCGCCTGAAGTCTCGGAAAAGTGTTTGAATGAGATCGGCATCTGCTTCATGTTCGCGCCGCTGTATCACGGCGCGACCGCGCGCGTTGCGAGCGTGCGGCGCGAGTTGGGCGTCCACACCACTTTTAATCTGCTTGGTCCCCTGACTAATCCGGCGCGCGCGCCAAGGCAGGTGATCGGTGTGTGGCACAGGGCATTGGTCGAGCCGTTGGCGCGGGCATTGGCCGCGCTCGGCACACGGCGCGCGTGGGTGGTTCATGGCGCTGACGGGCTAGACGAAGTGACTTTGACGGAACAAACATTCGCCGCCGAAGCTGTCGATGGGCAAGTGAAGAAATTCGAGATCGTGCCGGAAGATTTCGGCCTCGCGCGTGCAGGGCTGGACGAGTTGCGTGGCGGCGATGCGGAGATGAACGCGCGGATCATTCGCGGCGTGTTATCCGGCGAGCGGCAGGACGCGGCGCGTGCGCTCATCATCGTCAATGCGGCGGCGGCGCTCTACGTCGGCGGCGTGGCGGGCGATCTCAAAGAGGCAGCGGAGCAGGCCGCCGCGAGCGTCGAGAGCGGCGCAGCGCTCGGAAAATTAGAGCAACTCTGTGGGGCGACGAACCGGTGAACCGGCAGCGAGATTTTCTCGAAACCATTATCGACAGCAAGCGCGCGCGGCTGGCACGAGAGATGTCCGCGCGGCCTCTGGCGAGCGTGCGTGAAGCGGCGCAAGTTATTCGTGCCAGTGCGCCATCTCACGCTTTGCGGGCGGCTCTCACAGACGGCACACGGCTCAACGTGATCGCAGAGATCAAGCGCGCGTCTCCATCGAAGGGCGAGATTCGCAGCGATGCCGATCCAATCAGGATCGCGCGTGAATATGCTGCGAACGGAGCAGCAGCGATCTCCGTGCTGACGGAAGAAGATTATTTCAAAGGCTCGCTCGATGATCTGCGAGCGGTGAAAGCCGCTGTTGCCGTGCCGGTGTTGCGAAAAGATTTTATTTTCGACGGGTGGCAAGTCTATGAGACTGCCGAGGCCGGCGCGGACGCGCTGTTGCTGATCGTGGCCGCGCTGGCAGACGAAGAGTTGGCGAATTTGCGGCAGTTGACGGAAGAAAAGTTAGGGATGGATGCGCTCGTTGAAGTGCATGACGTGGAAGAACTGCGCCGCGCCGTGCATTGCGGGGCCAAACTGGTCGGCGTTAATAATCGTAACCTCCGCACGTTTGCCGTCTCACTCGACGTGTCGCGCGAAATCAGCCGGCACGCGCCCGCAGACGTCTTGCTCATCAGTGAGAGCGGCTTGCGGACACACGACGATCTGCGAGGCTTGCGCGCGCGCGGCTTCGCCGGATTCTTGATCGGCGAGACGTTGATGCGCGCGGAGCAGCCGGGCGCGGCATTGCGTGAAATGATCGCGGGCGGCAGCGAGTAATATAAGTTTCATCTGCCTTCACCTAGTCAGGAAAGAGAGCGCGTCTTGCTGGGAGCGCGGACGGCCCGTCCGCCAAGCTCGCCGCAGGCGGGCTGACCGTCTCGCACGATCACTCACACGTCGGGTGATCGCGCAACGTTTATTCGCGCTGGCGCGCTCACTGCGGACGGGCCGTCCGCGCTCCCAGCACGAGCGACGCTTGATTTTGCAATTTTTCCGATGACTCGTATTAAAATCTGCGGCATCACGAATCTGGACGATGCACGGGCGGCGGTTGAGGCGGGCGCGGATGCGCTGGGCTTTAATTTCTACGCGCGCAGTCCGCGCTATCTCGCGCCGGGGGCGGCGCGAGAGATTATCGGGCAGTTACCGGAGAGCGTTGAATGCGTCGGCGTCTTTGTCAATGAAGATTCGCCGGAAACTGTGGCCCGCATAGTTGAAGAGTCAGGAGTCGGGGCCGTGCAGTTGCACGGTGACGAAGGGCCAGAGTTCTGCCGGGCGTTGAAAAAATTTCCAGTTATTAAAGCCTTGCGGGTGCATGAAAACTATGCTCCTGAAGATGCTCGACAGTTTGAGACCGCAGCGATCTTGCTCGACGCTTATTGCTCGCAGGCGCGCGGCGGGACGGGGAAGTTGCTCGATTGGACGCTGGCGCGGCGCACGCGCGAGTTGGTCGGGAAGTTATACCTCGCGGGCGGATTGACGCCGGAGAATGTGGCCGAGGCGATCTCGTTTGTGCAGCCTTACGCCGTCGATGTGTGCAGCGGGATCGAAGCCGCGCCGGGACAAAAAGATCACGTGCGGATGCGCGCTTTGATCGCCGCCGCGCGCGAATTATTCCAAAAACCTTGACGCGACGCCCACTTGATCGGGTATGCTGGCAATGTTCTGAAAAACCACTCGCCGAAGTCTTCATTTCGGTCGCGGCAGTTATTTCAGCGCGCCTCTCAAATCCGCTCGAAAATTTGTTAGCTAGTTTAACCCGGCGTACCCGATGAGCGCTCAAGCACAAACTACTGAATCCCATCTCGCCAAATCGCGCGAGCAAGGGCGCGTACTGCTCGTGACGGACGATCCAGCTTTCAGCGCACATCGCCGCCCGTTGGAATTGGCCGGCTTCGCTGTGGTTGGGGTCTCGAAGGGCGTCGCGGCGATGGTCGAATTGCGGCGTACGCGCCCACATCTTGTGGTCGCCGGCACGCACCTCAAAGGCATCAGCGCGGAAGAATTGGCGCAGATGATCGGGCAGACGCAGAACGGCGTCCCCGTCATTTTCGTCGGCGAGGAAGCGGCAACGTGCGCGCGCCGGGCGGCAGCTTTAGCCGCCGGAGCTTACGACTATTTTCAGTTGCCAGCAGAACTGAATTTGTTCGTGGCGAGCGTCGGGAAGTTGATCAAGTTACAACAGAAGATTGATCGGCTGCGCGCCGAAGCGGATCGGGATTACTTGACGGGGTTAGCCAATCGCCGCCGCTTCCGCACCGCGCTCGGCCATGAGGTCGAGCGTTGGCGACGCTACAATCTCCCGTGCGGTCTGCTCATTGTGGACATCGATCATTTGAAGATCATTAACGACACGCACGGGCATTCGGCGGGCGATGTCGCGATCCGCCACGTCGCCGGCGCACTGTTGGAATTGTCGCGCGACAACGACACGGCGGCGCGCTTGGGCGGCGAAGAATTTGCGCTGCTCTTGGCCGGAGCGGATGAAGAAAAATCACTCGCCGCCGCCGAGCGCGTGCGCGAAGTCGTGTCGGCGACGGCGCTTGTGCCGGCAGGCATCATCACCATCAGTATCGGCGTCGCCGCCTGTCCGGCTCAAGCCAACACGGAACGCGCGCTCTATGCAGCGAGTGACGCCGCCCTCTATCGCGCTAAAGGTGAAGGCCGCAATCGTGTCGTCGCCGCGCCGCTACTCAAGCAGCCTGCCGCTACGGTGTCATCGACAAGCTATCCAAGCGGTTAATTTCGGTCGAACTGGAAGGTTAGCTCCCCACCAAAGGAGAATGGAAATGATCAAGAGAATGATTTTCGCTCTGACTTTGTGCTTATCCTTTTTTTGTTCCCTCAGCCACGCACAAAACTGTGCGCCGCCGGGCATTGTCGCTAACGCGAAGTCAACGAATCTGTTTTCTCCCGAACAGGAAATGATTTTCGGCGAGTTGATAGTGCAAAATTTATCCGGCGAGCTGCGTTTTGTGCGTGACGAAAAGTTAGCGGCGTATATCAACGAGATCGGCGACCGGCTGACGAAACATCTGCCGCAGATCGGTTTGAGATTTCAGTTTCACCTGATCGACATCCCCGAAGCCAACGCTTTTAACATTCCCGGCGGTCACGTTTTTCTGTCGCGCAAACTCGTCGCGTTCGTCAATAACGAGGACGAATTGGCGGGCGTGATGGCGCACGAACTGGGACACGCCGTGGTACGGCATGGCGCGACGGATATTTCGGAAGCGCTCAGAAAAATTCTCAACGTCAACACGCTCGGCGACCGCAAAGACATTACCGAAAAATACAATTTGCTGATCGAGTGGGCGAGAACCAAACGTCTGTCCAGAAAACGCGGCCACGAGAATGAACAGCAACTCGAAGCCGATAAGCTCGGCCTGTTCGCAATGGTCGCGGCGGGCTATGACCCGGCGGCTTTCACTTCGTTCTTTGATCGCTTGACCGAAAGCGAAGGCAAGACCGGCGGTTGGTTCTCCGATCTGTTTGGCAACACGCGGCCCGAACACAAACGCTTGCGCGAAATGATTCGCGCCACAGAACAACTGTCGCCCGCGTGCCGCGACGGGCGCGCGGCGAAAGCGACGGAAAATTTTTTGAAGTGGCAGGCCAACATCGTCTCGTTCCGCGAAGCGGGGCGCAGAGAAGAATTGACCGGCTTGCTGTGGAAGAAAGAACTCGCGCCGAAACTCCGCAGCGACGTTTCGCATTTCGCTTTTAGCCCGGACGGAAAACTGCTGCTGGCGCAAGATGATTTCGCCATCACCGTCATTGAGCGCGAGCCGCTGCAAGCGCTGTTTCAGATTCCCGCCGAAGACGCGGAAGACGCGACGTTCACGCCGGACGGAAAGTTTGTCGTGTTCACGACCGAAAGTTTGCGCTACGAAAAATGGAGCATCGCCGAGAAAAAGCCAACCGAAGTTCGCGAATTGGTGCTGCGGCGTGATTGCTGGGAGCATCAACTTTCGCCCGACGGAAATTATCTGGCATGTGTCGATACTTCGACCGCCGTCAACGTTCTCGACACGAAGACGGGCAAAAAGATTTGGGAGAAGAAAGAATTTTATCCGCTGACGGGCTTTGAATTCTTCACTTGGCTCACGTCAACGAAAGGTGACGACGATGGCGGGACCAATTTCTTTCGCATTCAATTTTCGCCCGATGCGCGCTTCGTGATGTTCAGCCGTTCGGAAAAATTTCGGTTTAGATTGATCACGGATTATTTTGTCGCCGAATCGGAAAACACCGCGCTGGCACTGGACTTGACAACTCTCAAACCGGCGGATGTCGGCGGCGAGTTGAAGAAAATCTCGTCGCGCCCCTACGTCTTTTTGGATGCGGGAAAAATTCTCGGAATGCCGACGCGGAAGATGGAGGAGGCCGGCATCTTTTCTTTTCCCAACGGGAAACGATTACAGAAATTCGCCTTGGGCGCGCAAGAAATTAAACGCACGGCGAACCCGGATTACGCCATCATCAAACCGCTGGCGGACGCTAAAATGGGCGTCTTCGATTTGAAAAGAGGCATCCTCGCTTCGGGCATGAATAAGGCGGACGCCACGCTCTGGAATAACCTGCTGGCGTACGAAGCGGCGAACGGCAAAATCTTGTTGCGGGAAGTGAGCTACAATGAAGCGGAAAAGAAATTTGATAGCCGTGACATCGGCACTGTCGAGATTCCCGTCGGCTCAATTAGAAATCTCGACGCCGCCGAAGTGTCGGACAATTTCAATTGGTTGCTGTTGTCGTCGAAATCTCGCGGCGGGCTGTGGCATCTCGCAACGGGCGAGCGCAAACTTTATGTGCGCGGTTTCAAGGGCGGCGCGGTCGGCGATGACGGCGGAGGTGTCGGAGATTTTCCCCAACTCGATGATGCGCCGCACAGTTTGGTGTTAATGAATCCGCACAACAACGCGGTCGCTGCCGTCCGCGAACTTCCCGAAACAGGCGCACGGCAATACGGACGTTTCGTGCTACTACGGCGCGGTTTGAAGGAGAAAGAGAAAAAAGACGAGAAGAAAAACGTGCCTACATTTCCCGCCAATGACGACGATACCGATGTGGGTTTGCGCCGGGACGTGCGGTTCGAGTTGAAAGATTTTATCCAAGATAAAATTATCTGGTCGCGCGATTTTCTGAAAGAAGCACCGGAATTTTCTTTCGACGAGTTCTCCGACAGATTGATTCTGTATTGGCGGCTCGGCAGCGACGCGGGCAAAGCGAAGTTGAAAGAAACCGCCGAGCTGCAAGCCAAAGCCGACGCGCTCGGCAACAAGTCCGACGATTATCTGGTGGAAGTCGTGGACGCTTTCATTCAGAAGACTGTCGGCCTGATGTTGCTCGAAACGGGCAAGGCTCGTTCGATGTGGGGGCCGGCTTGTCGGAAGGCAATTGGCTTGTGCTGCACGATTCGGAAAATCGCGTGCTGGTTTATTCCATCAAGGACGGCGATTTGCGGCATCGTTTTTTCGGCAGCACGACGGCGATCAATTTGAAGAAGAATCATCTCGCGGTCGAAAATTTCCCCGGCGAAGTCACGCTCTACAATCTCGACACCGGAGACCGCCAAGCCAACTTCGTCATCAACGGCAGCGCCGCTTTCGTCAGATTCAATCTCGCAGGCGACAAAATGTTCATCCTCAGTGATTCTCAATCCGCCTACGCCTTTGATCTGAACAAACTCGCCGCCAAAACAACGGCGCAAGCGAAGTGATCGCTTTATGG
>JALZKK010000262.1 GCA_030859285.1 Acidobacteriota bacterium
CGCTGTTTTGAGGGCCAGCCCGATGGCGACCAGCCATGTGCTACAGAGGTACTGGACCAGCGCCATGGTCCCCGCCGCTTCGATCATGTGAAAGTCGGGCTGGTGCGTTAGTGTGGCGATGCTCCCGAAAACGAAGCGGAGCGCCCAGACGGTAGCGAAGGTGGAGCAGGCCATGACCGCCGCGCTGAAGAGGATGGTCAGCGGTTTCTTACTCTTGCTGACGCGCAGCCCTGAGCAGACGCCTTCAGCCGTCGCAAGCAGGATCGCCGGCTCGCCGCCGTAAAGCAGCAGCGTGAGGAAAATGAACGTGTCGGAGACGGTGAGGTTGGTATCGAACCGTGGAATCTGAATCGAGAGACGCGAACTGGCGACGACTGTCATCGCCGCCAGCAGCAGAAAGCGCAGGTCGAGCCTTTCAATGGGCAGCCGGTACGCCGAGAAAAGAAAAGCCACCGCGCCGAGGCTGACGACGAGCCAGCGATAGTGGTCAATAAATCTTCCTTTTCCGATTGTGGACGCGGCGGTGAACACTTGGGACTTCTCCAATGATTTAGGCCAATGACATTTTGGAGGGATGAGGGCGGAGGGATGAGGGATGAATGAAGACAATTTCTTATTCATCCCTCATCCCTCCGCCCTCATCCTTTCTATGCGGCCCCGTGTTGTAAATAGATCGTGTCGTAGTAGCTGCGGAGTTGGTAGCCGGCTTTGACGTAAAAGCCGAGCGCGTGACGGACTTGCTCGTTGACCGTCAGGCAGATCGAGCCGGTGCGATCAAGCAATGCGCGTCCCACTTGGGCCATGCAACTCTGTCCATAGCCCTTGCCGCGCTCCGCCGGATTGACATAGACGCCTTCGAGGTAAGTGGCTTCCGGCGTCTCGGCAATGACCTCGGCTTTGAAGATTAGTTGCTCTTGTTTGACCCAGACCCAGACGCGCCCCTGCTCAATGCGGCGAGCCGCCCGCGCGCGAAAGCCCTCCGGGTCTTTCTCCAGCGGGTTGATGCCGCTCTCCTCGACGGCCATCGCGGCGTTGATGGTCAGGATGTGCGAGAGGTCATCCTGCGTGGCGCGGCGCAGCCCCTTCACATACTGGCGAAGCACGGGCGGGACGCGCTGCTCAAGCAACATCTCGCGGCAGAGCAGGCGCGGCGTGCGCCCGGACCCCGCGTAGTGATTCCAGAAGCATTCGATCTTGTCTTGCTCGCCGCGGATTAGATGGGCCAGCGAGCAGTTTTGCGCGACCCGGGCGAAAGCCATAAGCGCCGCTTCGCTGCGCGCTTCGATGAGGGTGGCATGACCGATAAGGGCGATGCCGTCGAGTTTGCCGCCGCCGTCGCGGACGGCGTAGAACGAGCCGCGATTACGCGGACTGACTAGGCCATTGTCGCGGATTAAGCTCGCCATGAAGACCGTATGCACGGGGCGGACGGCGAGGAACTGGAGCGCCTCTGCCCGATGCTCGTCGGCGAGGGGCGAGGTTGTCAAAAGGGAGTTTTTATCGGAATGCGCCGGCAGGATGGCGGGCGCGCTTTCTTGTCTCATTATTGTGACGGCCATGACACTGTTCCTCCGAAGGTAGTGAAGAGAGTTTTTCTTCGTCAACTTGTAAGACGAGGGGCCGGCGAGGCTGCCCCCGCGCCTCAGTTATCAGTGTCGGAACTCACCGCCTGCATCGCGGGGGTGTCGTCGCCGTCGAGTAGCGCGCTTGAGGCTTGCACATGATCGCCCAGCACGATGCCGTCGCCGAGAACAATGCCATCGCCGAGGACGATGCCATCACCGAGTACGATCCCGTCGCCGAGAACAATGCCAAGATCGTAAATGTCTTGGTACTGGGTGATGAGCGTTTCGCCGGTCGCGTAGCGACGCTTGAGGAGAATGCCGCGGCCCCAAGTGAAGGTGTGGCCGGCGATGGTGGTTTGAGGCGGCGGGGCCGCGCCCGTCAGCATCGGCGTGCCTTGCGGCGTGTCGTTCGTCAGGTCGGTGCGGACGAGTTTCGCCAGCCGTACTGCGCCCTCGACGTTGAGTTGGCCCGCGCCCTGCTCCAGCATGTTGTAGCCGCGAAGCTGCTGCGCCGTGTACATCAAGATCATCTTGATCATGTTCGGCGTCAGCTTCGGGTTGGCTTGCAACAGCATGGCCGCCGCGCCCGCCACGACCGGAGCCGACATTGATGTGCCGCTCAGTCGCATCATCTTGTGTTCGGTCCGACATTCATCATCGTCGTCATCGTCGTCATCGCCGCAACGCGATGCTTTGAGCGCCGGGTTTTTCTTGACGAGGAGATTGTATTTAGCCTGCGGGGCGATCAACTTATTGCCGGGCGCGACCAAGTCGGGCTTGAGCAAATTGTCGTAGCGGCGAACGCCGGCCTCGTCCCTATAATAACTGCGCGTCGGGCCGCGCGAGCTGTAGGTCGCCATGCCGTCGTCCGCGCGCGTGTTCGTGCCGAAGGTGTTCGACGCGCCGACCGTGATCGCCGACGGCTCGTTGCCCGGCGAGTGGATGCGCCCGTAAATCTTCGTGCCGTTGGCAAGTTTACCGTCGTTGCCGGCGGCGACCACGACCACCACCCCGGCATCCACCAGCCGGCGCACGGCGCGGCACAGCGGATCGTTGCGGTATGAGTCAATGGCCGGAGCGCCGAGACTCATGTTGACGACCTTGATGTTACGGTTCCTGCGGTTGGCGAGAACCCAGTCGAGCGCTTTCAAGAGGGCGGAGACCGTACCCATGCCCCTCGAGTTCAGTACACGCAGGTTGATGACCTTAGACTTCGGGGCCATGCCCGTGTACGCGCTGGAGATGTGGTTGTTACCGGAGGACAATCCGGCCACGTGCGTCCCGTGACCGAAAGGATCGTCGGTGCGGCGCTCGCCCGTGAAGTCGATGTTGACAGGGACGCGACCTCTGATCCCGTGGTGGTCCTTGTACACGCCGGAGTCCAGCACGGCGATGCCGATTTTATCGCCGTTGAGCGTCGAGGAACTGCCGGAAGAACTGTCATCATCGTCGTCATCGTCATCATCGTCATCATCGTCGCGCGACGAAGAGGCGGTCGCCTGCGAGCGCGCCAACGCCGCGCCCGTCGTCGTCTCAATGTGGCCGAGCGAGAGGATGTCTCGATCCGGCGAGAGATAGCGTGTAGCTTCGTGCGCGGCCAAACGCTCAATCGCGCCGGCGGGCATCTCGACTTCCAATAATCTGAGTTGCGGGTGACGGCTCTTGATCCGCACATCGTTGCTCTTGAGGAAGAGGTTGAATTCTTTGTTCGCCACGTCGTCGGCTTGAAGGATGACGCTCATGCGCTCGTTCGGCGACGCGGTGTTCATCATCGCCCGCAGATCGGAAGCGACGTTGTCGCCCGTGAACTGCCACTTGTCATCGGCTTCGGCACGCTCGCCTTCATCGGTCGCTTCGCCGAGATGGACGGGTTGGAACAATTTCGCAAGTGTCTGCTCGGCCTCGATCTGCTCGAACGCAAACGAGGTGGTCGCGCCGATGCAGCGCAACTCGCCGCGCGTGAGCGCGCCTTCGAGCAAGCGCGAGACTTCCGCGCCTTGCGCCGCCGCCGGCCCGATCAGTCCGTCCAGTTCATTGAAGAAAACAATTGTCTGATCGCCGGCGACTTTGATTTCCGCCAGCGTGTCGCGCAAACGGCTCGCGACTTCTGCGCCGTCCTGCGCGCCCGCGAGTAGCAGTCCGAGATCGAGGCGGAAGACCCGCTGCTCGCGCAACTCCGGCAACTCGCCTTCGGCGATCATGTGCGCGAGTTGTTCGACCACGGCGCTGCGTTCGGTGCTCGCCTCACTGAGCAAGACCGGATGGGCCTTCGCGCTGCCTGACAGAATGCCGGCGAGTCGTCGAACCTCGCCGTCGTTATTCGCCGAAGCGTCGGCGAACCGTCCCGCACGCGCCTGTTGGAGCAGGTCGTGGGCATATCTTGAGAGTGTGGGGAAACTCGCCCGCGTACTGCGTTTGCGCGGCGAGCGCTGGTTAGTTTGAGCCTCAGCGCCAGTTCCCACCAGAACACTCGCGCATAATGAACCCGCGAGCGAGAGGGACAGGAGCCGTTTCAGGGGATGCGAATTCTTCATCATGTGTGATCCTTCATTGTGAGGCGGCCTCGATTCATCCCATTCAAAAACGTGGTTAGAGATATGACCGCACGCACTTCACTGGGCAACGCCCGTGCCGCATGAAGCTGACAATAAATCGTCGATTTTTGCGGGCTTTTGTGAGTTTCTACCGGGAACACAAGCAGGGGGCGGGCCGGTCAGAGTGAAAGGATGACCTGCCAGATTGAACGCTCGGTCAAGCACACCAGCGCGGTTGACGCTCAGACGCAGCCAGCCATGAGAGTGCGCTATTCTATAGCGTTGAAGAAAAAAATCAGCCACGAAGATCACGAAGGACAATTGGCTGATGGAAATGTTTGTTTTCAATCTTTCATCCGCCTCGTGTGCTTCGTGTCCTTCGTATTTCACTTCTGTGATGTCAGCGAATCTTTTTCTGCGGGCTGCGCTCTCGCGTGACGGCGGCAAGTCTGGGACGCTTCTGCTACAATTTCAGCCAGAGGGTAAACAATGGTGCAGATCAAGATGTACACGACGACGTGGTGCGGCGACTGCCGCAACGCGAAACGATTTCTGAACGAGCGCGGCATCGCTTACGAAGAGATCAATATCGAAGAACATGAAGGAGCCGCCGCACATGTCATGCAACTCAACGGCGGCAAGCGCAAAGTGCCGACCTTTGAAGTTGACGGTCGCGCTTTCAATTTGTCGCCTTACGACGAGCGCAAGCTGCGCGCCGAACTGGGATTGAACTAACAACTGTAAGGAGCTGTCCAAAGATGTCTTCAGGTGTGACGAGAAAAGCGCCGCCGCCGAGTAGAACTCGACGGCTGGCGCGCACGGGCGGTTGGACGTTGGCAAAGCGGCTGGTCAAGCCGATCCCGTTCGTCGGCACGGCGGTCGCGCTCGGTCTGGCAGGCTACGAGATCAGGAAGAAAGGTTGGAAGAACGGCCTGCTACAGGTCGGACTTGATCTCACGCCCGTCGTCGGCACGGCCAAAGGCGTGGTCGAAATCTTCACCGGCGATCTGATTCCTGACAAAGCAGTGAAGAAGGGGCGGATGCCGTGAGACTGTTTCGACTCTTCCTTAATTAACGCCGGTTCGGCAGCCGCGAAGTCCCGTTGGAGGAGAAAAACATGATCCACGCGCAGCACACGAACAAGCGCGAAGCCTCGCGAAGCCATGCTATGTTTCGTGTTCGTTTCGTGTGGTTCGTGGATCAAATCGTCCTCCTGCTCTGATGTCGAACGGATGTTCATCGTTGAGCCGCTATTCTTTCTTCCTGTCAATCCTGTCTCATTCTCCTATCATTCCATTGAGCCGAAATAAATGTAACCGCCACTGCGCCGCCGGCGTCTTAATCTAACAAGAGCCGGAATTGGCGCGCTCACATCTCCCGTGCGGCGGGTGGCTCAAGTCAAAATCAGAAGTTGAGGAAAGGGTAATACAGATATGCAATTAGCTAACACAAAAAAGATCGTGGGCGGTCTCGCGCTGGCGGGCGCGTTGGCGATCAGCGCGACTTTCGCAATCGCGCAACAGCAGACTGCGCCGGAAGAGCAGGGCGGTAAGAAGCAAGGCTTTCATGGGCGGCGCGGCGGACGCGACGGGATGAAGGGCTTCGGCTTCTTCGGACGCAATCTCAATCTGAGCGACGCGCAGAAAACTCAGATCGAGGGGATCACGGCGCGTCACCGCGAAGCCACGAAGGGCTTGCATGAGCAAGGGCGTGCGCTCCGTCAGGATAAGACCGGCGCGCTTGATGGAACCTTCAACGAAGCGGCGGTGCGCCAAGCGGCGCAGGCGCGCGCTAACCTGCACGTCGAAATGGAAGTCGCGCGGGCGCGCATGATGTCCGAGCTTTACGCGGTGTTGACGCCGGAACAGAAAGCGCAACTGGCGGCGGAACGCCAGCAGCGCGAGCAGCGACGCCAAGAGCGACGCGGGCGGCGCGGCGCAACAGGCGCAACGCAACAGTTGTAAAAAATAGCTCTCAAGCAAACCTGTCTCTCTCCATGAAACAATCTCTCCCCATAAATGATCAATTAGAAGGGGTGAAGTATGAAGAGAATGTTTGTGGCAATCATGTGTCTCGTGCTGCTCACGGTGTCGGCGATGCCGGCGTGGGCGCAGAAGTCTCGTAGCCGCTACGCGGGACGCGCAACGCAGGACAGGAGATACGACAACTCACGGCGGTATGACTATGAGCGGCGTTACCGTGAGCGTTCGGTCTGGGAGAAGCACCGGGATAAGTTGACTGTTGCCGGGGGGGCCGGCGCGGGCGCGGTGGTCGGCGGATTGGCCGGCGGCAAGAAGGGTGCGATCATCGGCGCGCTCGCTGGCGCGGGCGGCTCGGCGTTGTACACCTACAAGCTCCGCGACCGCGATCAGCGCGAGCGTTATCGTCGCCGCTAAGACCGAACGAATAATTGCCGGTCATCGCATGAAAGGGCAGCCCTACAACAGAGGGCTGCCACTTTCTTTTTCATTCGGGTGGAGAGAGAATCATCGAGTTTTAATTTGACGGCGAGCAGCGAAGCGCGGGCGGTCAATCAACTCATGGACGAGATAGCAGATCACCCCGACCCCGCCGCGCTTGAGTCGCCGGCGCTCTCAATCGCCGAACCGCCGGATGCCGAACTTGTCGCTCGTGTTCGGGTGGGCGATGAGACGGCATTTGAGGAACTCTTCAACCGACACCGGCGGCGCGTCGCCCACATCGCGGGCCGCTTCTTTCGCCAGCGCGAACAGATTGAAGAGATCGTACAGGAGAGCTTTACCAAAGCGTATTTTGCGCTCGACAGCTTCTCCGGCAACGGGGAGATGTCCTTCGCCGCGTGGCTCGCGCGAATCGCTTTCAATACTTGCTACGACGAGTTACGGCGCATGAAGCGGCGACCGGAGAGCGCCGTCAGCGATCTCTCCGAAAGGGAAGCCGCGTGGCTGGAAAGAAATTTAAGTGATGATGGGAGCGGCGGCGATGTCGAAGCGATGGCTGTCTCGCGCGACCTCGCCGGAAAGCTGCTCACGCGCCTCTCGCCCGAAGACCGGCTGGTGCTGGTGCTGCTCGATGTGGAGGAACTGTCCGTCGCGGAGATCGCCAAGCTCACCCAATGGTCTGTGTCGAAAGTCAAAGTGCGGGCGCATCGCGCGCGAGCATCTTTGCGCCGCGTGTTGGGTAAATTTTTGTAACCATCGTGGCGGGCTGTCCGTTTTCAACTTTATGAGCCGTCGCGCGAGCGATGCTCAATGAGCGGGATTAAATGATCATGTTCAAAAGCAAAGAACGACGCCAATTGGATGAACGGCTCGACCGCTTCGGTCGGGAGCTTTTGCGTTCCGCCGCAGTCAGCGAAGCGGAGGCGGAAGTCGTTGCATCGTCTCCATTTCTTTACGCGCGTGTGCGCGCTCGCATCGCCGTCGAGCGAGAGCGGCGCGCGGCGGGCGAAAATTGGTTGAGTTTGCTGACGGTGGCGCGGCGCGCTGTGCCGGCGATGGCGCTATCGGCGGCGGTCGCTTTCGGCATGTTCTGGTTCGGCAGTGGAGACAATTTGTTTGAGCCGTCTGTCATTGAGGAAGCGCTATTTGCCGCGAATGATACGCGCATTGAGCGCGTCGTATTCGCTGAACGGGGTACGCTGTCAAACGATGACATGCTTGAGACGATCTTGAATGATGGTGAATTGGAGGCGTCCAGATGAATAGGCTTACTGGCACGCGGCTCAAAATGTGGTTGGTGGTGATCGCCGTTTTCGTCCTCGGCTGCGTGACCGGCGCATCACTGAGCGGCGTCTATCGCTCGCGGGCTGACGGCGGGCGACAGAGGATGGACGGTCGGCATGGGGAGGGACGAGACATTTTTGGGAAGATGCACCGTGACTTAAACCTCAACGACGAGCAGGCGGCGCAGGTGCGCGCCATCCTCGACGAGACGCGCAGAGAGTTCCACAAACTGCGCGCCGAAGCGCGCCCACGTTACGACACGATTCGCCAGAACTCGCGCACGCGCATTCGCGCCGTGCTGACGCCCGAACAGCAACAGATTTTCGATGCCAAAGCCGCCAAGCGAGACGCGAAGCAAAAAGAGCGCGAACGCTCCGAGCCGTGAACCGGCACGACGAGAGTTATCGAATAAACGTGATCAGAAAGATAGCGTTGGAATAGCTGTCAAGCCGGGCGAACAGCGGTCGTTGTTGCTCTTTTAGTTGAGAACCATGCACATGCTCATCATTAAGGCATGAGCTTGGAATTTTAGGGGGAAAGATGGATTTGTTTCAGAGCTTGTTTAAGCGAAGTATTGGCCTCGTGTTGACGCTGGCTTTTTGTGTGAGCGCGACGCTCACGCAGCAGACTGCCGGCACGTTGCGCGGACAAGTCAAGGATGAGTTCGGCGGCGTGATTGTCGGCGCGACCATCGTGGCGGCGGACGCGGGCGGTGTGGAAAAGACCGCGACGGCGAATGAAGAGGGCGTGTATGTTTTGAGCGGACTCGCGCCGGGCGCATACACTGTGCGCGCTTCGGCCAATGGCTTCGCGCAGTACGAAAACGCCGGAGTTGAAATCGCCGCCGGGCGGCCTGTCCCGCTCGACATCACGCTGGGCGTGACGATTGCCGGTGAGGAAGTGACGGTCGCCGCGGAAGCTCCGGTCAGCACGGAGCCGGAAAATAACGCGAGCGCGCTGGTGCTGCGCGGCGAGGACATCGAAGCCTTGCCCGATGACCCCGACGATCTGGCGGAAGCGTTACAAGCATTAGCCGGGCCATCGGCGGGGCCGAACGGCGGGCAGATTTTTATTGACGGCTTCACGGGCGGGCGTCTGCCGCCGCGCGAATCGATTCGCGAGATTCGTCTCAATCAGAATCCATTCTCGGCGGAGTACGACCGGCTCGGCTTCGGTCGCATCGAGATTCTGACCCGGCCCGGCACGGAACGCTGGCGCGGGCAGGGGTTCTTCAGCTTCAACGACGAGAGCCTCAATTCGCGCAACCCGTTTGCGCCGAATCGCGCGCCCTATCAATCGCGGCAGTACGGCGGCAACTTGAGCGGGCCGGTGATTCAAGGCAAGGCATCCTTCTTCGTCGATTTCGAGCGCCGCGCCATCGACGACAACGAGATCATCAACGCGACGATCCTCGACCCGGCTCTCACGCCGACGCCGTTCGCGCTCGCGGTGCTGGTGCCGCAGACGCGCACCACGTTTAGCCCGCGTATTGACTTCCAGTTGAATTCGACCAACACGCTCGTCGCGCGTTACACGTTCGCCAAGCGAGACAACGTGACGGGCGTGGGCGAGTTCAATCTGCTCTCGCGCACCTTCAACACGGCGAACACTCAGCATACTTTTCAGTTGACGGAGACGGCGATTCTCAGCCCGACAGTGATCAACGAGACGCGCTTTCAATTTACGCAACAGCGCAACGAGCAGGAAGGCGATAATTCCATCCCGACCATTCGCGTGCTGGAGGCTTTCACGGGCGGCGGCGCGCAAGTCGGCCTCGCCTTCAACAATGAGAGACGCTGGGAGCTCGCGAACAATACTTCGTGGGCGCTCGGCACACACTCGCTGAAGTTCGGCGCGCGCCTGCGCGGTATCTCGCTGACAGACTTTTCGCCCAACAACTTCGGCGGCACGTTCACCTTCGGGGGCGGACTCGCTCCGCAATTGGACGCGAACAACCAAATCGTGACTGGCGCAAACGGCCAACCCGTGTTGATGACGATCACGAGCCTTGAGCGTTATCGCCGCACGCTGTTCTTCCAGCAGCAAGGACTCACGCCCGCGCAAATCCGCACGCTCGGCGGCGGCGCGACGCAGTTTCAGATCGCGGGCGGCGACCCGGAAGCGGGTGTGAAGCAAGTCGATTTCGGCGCATACGTGCAGGACGACTGGCGCGTGCGCCCTGACTTCACGCTCTCGGCGGGGCTGCGCTACGAAGCGCAGACGAATATCAGCAGCAAGCTCAATTTCGCGCCGCGAATCTCGTTCGCGTGGTCGCCGGGCGCGGGTGGGCAAGCGGGGCAGCAAGCCAAGACCGTGATTCGCGGCGGCTTCGGCATTTTCTACGACCGCATCGGCGAGGATTTGACGCTGCAAACCAATCGCTTCAACGGCATCAACCAACAACAATTTCTGATCACCGATCCGGCAATCTTAGACCTCGCGGGGTTCACGCTCGACGGCGCGACGAACGTGCCGACCGTTGACACGCTCTCAGGCTTCGCGTTGCCGCAGACGACGCGGCTCCTCGCCGACGATCTGCAAGCGCCCTACACCATTCAATCTTCGTTGAGCGTCGAGCGGCAGTTGCCTTACAACTTCACGTTCTCGGCCACCTACATCAACGCGCGTGCGCTCCATCTGCTGCGCTCGCGCAACATCAACGCGCCGCTACCGGGAACTTTCACGGTCGGCGTAGCGGGCAGCGGCGTGCGTCCCTTTGGAGACGTGGGCAATATCTATCAGTATGAATCGAGCGGACGGCTCAATCAGAATCAATTGATCCTCGGCGTGGGCAACCGGCTGAATCGCAACTTCACCCTTTTCGCCAGATACTTTTTGAACAAAGCGGAAAGCGACACGGACGGCGCAGGGACGTTTTCGGCGAACCAGTATGACTTCAGCGCCGAGTACGGTCGCGCCGCTTTCGACGTGCGCCATCGCTTCATCGTCGGCGGCACGGTCAACGCGCCGTGGGGCTTGCGTCTGAACCCGTTCGTCATTGCCTCTTCGGGCCGCCCGTTCAACATCACGACGGGGCGCGACTTAAACGGCGATACGCTGTTCACGGATCGTCCCGCGCTCGCTGCCGATCTGACGGAGCCGGGTGTGATCGTCACACGCTTCGGCGCGTTCGATCCCACGCCGTCGCCGGGACAAGAGATAATCCCGCGCAACTTTGGACAAGGGCCGTCTTTCTTCACCGTGAATCTCGGCCTCAGCAAGACGTTCGGCTTCGGCGGCGGCGACCGGGCGGCCGCGGCCGCGCAGGGCGGTAATACCGGAGGCGGCGGTGGTCGTCGCGGCGGCGGTGGTCGCGGTGGCTTCGGTGGCGGGCGCGGCGGCTTCGGCGGCGAATCATCAGAGAGTCGTTATAACCTGACGTTCTCCGTGCGCGTGGAGAATCTCTTAAACAACACCAATGAGGGAAACCCTGTTGGCAACCTCAGCTCGCCGCGCTTCGGCCAATCGATCTCGACTGCCGGCGGCTTCGGCTTCGGGCCGGGCGGTGGCGGCGGCAACGCTGCGGCGGGCAACCGGCGCATCATCGGAC
The DNA here is from genome assembly GCA_030859285.1 of Acidobacteriota bacterium. Classification (GTDB taxonomy): domain Bacteria; phylum Acidobacteriota; class Blastocatellia; order Pyrinomonadales; family Pyrinomonadaceae; genus JACCRA01. Next base: position 11,354 of record JALZKK010000262.1, read on the forward strand.
AGGTTCGCTTTAGCTTTTAAGGAGTGAGAGAATATTTTGAAATTCAAGGAAAAGATTCATTAACAGAAGTGAAACACGAAGAACACGAAGCGCGCGAAGCGGATGAAAGGGTTGGAGTAGGTGTTTCCGCACAGCCTCTTGACCTTCGTGTTCTTTGTGTCCTTCGTGGTTTATCTTTTCCTTGTTTGCTGTAGAACACGCAGGGTGATTTAACATGTTCATCTCTCCTCTTAAAATCCATCTCAAGCCGCTCGCCTTTCAATCGCGACTGCGCGGTAATTTTCAACGCGCAGCCGTGTGGCTTTTGTTAGTCGTCTGCGCGCTGGGCCTTAATGCTTGTAAGAGTGATTATCCGGCAGCCGCGCAACAAGAACGGCCCGGCGGCGGAGGCGGTGGCGGCAGAGAGGCGCGACAGGTTCGCACCGAGCGCGTCATGGAGATGCCGATGGGCCAGAGCGTTGTCGTCAACGGCACGTTGGCGGCTTATGATCAAGCTACGGTCGGGACGAAAGTGGCGGGACGACTGCAAGCTATCTCGGTCGATCTCGGCAGCCCTGTGCGGCGCGGGCAGTTGATCGCGCGCATCGAGCCGACGGATTATCAACTGCGCGTGCAGCAAGCGGAAGCCGGTCTCGCGCAAGCACGCGCTCGTGTGGGACTCTCGCCGGAGGGGACCAATGATCGTGTCAACCCGGAACAGACCGGCACGGTGCGCCAAGCGCGCGCCCTGATGGACGAGGCGCGCACGAGCCGGCAGAGAGCCGTCACGCTCGTCGAACAGGGCGTCATCGCCCGCGCCGAATATGAAGCGGCGGACGCTGCCTACAAAGTAGCGCAGAGCCGTTATCAAGATGCCATCGAGGAGATTCGCAACCGGCAGGCGATTGTGTCGCAGCGCCGCTCGGAACTCGCGCTGGCCCGCCAACAGTTGGCCGACACCGCCGTCTCTGCTTCGTTTGATGGCGTTGTGCAGCAAAAGCGCGCCAGCCTCGGCGAGTTCTTGGCCGCCGGTGCGCCGGTGGTTGACATCGTTAAAGTGAACCCCTTGCGCTTCCGCGCCGAAGTGCCGGAACGCGACGCGGCCAGCGTGCGCGCCGGACAACGCTTGCGTGTCTCAGTTGACGGCGCAGCGCACGATTACGCCGGTCAGATCACGCGGCTGAGTCCGACCATCACTGAACAGAATCGCGTCCTCGTCGTCGAAGCGGACATCAGCAACGATGGCGCGCTACGTCCCGGCTCCTTTGCCCGCGCTGAGATCGTCACCGACGACGCGAGCATGGGCGTCACCGTCCCGACGAACGCCATCGTGACTTTGGCCGGCATCGAAAAAGTGATCGTCGTCGAAAACGGCAAGGCCATCGAAAAGCCCGTCACCACAGGCCGCCGCGCGGCAGAGTGGACGGAAATCATCGCCGGCGTCAACACCGGCGATGAAGTTGTAATTAATCCCGGCAATTTACAGTCGGGGCAACCAGTCACTGTCACGAAATAAGTTCAAAGTTCAAGGTTCAAAGTTCAAGGTTAGAATCGCTTTGAACTTTGAACCTTGAACCTTGAACTTTGAACTAAAAAATGCAGAAGCTCGCAGAAATTTGTATTAAGCGTCCGGTCTTCGCGTCGATGATCATACTGGCGTTAGTGGTGGTCGGCGCGGCGGGGTATTTCGGGCTGGGCGTGGATCGTTTTCCGTCGGTCGATTTGCCGACGGTGAGCGTGCGGACTTCTCTGCCGGGCGGCTCGCCGGAAGAAGTCGAGTCGTTGATCACGCGGCAGATCGAGGAAGTCGTCAATACGGTGGATGGCATCGACGAGTTGCGCTCGATCTCCGGGCAAGGCACGTCCATCGTGATCGCGACTTTCACGTTGGATCGTGATCTGGAGAGCGCCGCGCAGGACGTGCGCGACCGCGTCAGTAC
>JALZKK010000266.1 GCA_030859285.1 Acidobacteriota bacterium
AGCCTTCGGGATGGAGGTGTTGTGCGAGCCATGTCAGACACGCCGCGTCGTCAAGCAGTTCGTCAATCGGGAAGTCAATCATGCCTGCGAGTTTATGCCGACTCGCAGTCAAAGGAAACATGAGCCAACAACTTCTACACTCAAGAGAAAAGGCGAGACTGCACAAAGCTGTCTCGCCTTCTGAAAGTGACTGCTCAAGATTTCGGCTAGCGCGCTTCGATGTTGACGAAGAAGCGATAGCGGCCTTGCTGCTCGACGCCCAGCAGGAATTGGACATTGACACTCTCACCCGGCCCGAGCGGAGTAACCAGACTAACCGCGCCGACTCGCAGAGAGGAATTTAAGCCGCCGCCGGAAGGCTGTGCCGGCGGCTCTTCGAGCGTGAGTCCGCCGAGTGTCACGGGCATTCCGTTCTCGCGCGTGGCGTTTACTTCCATCACCGAGAGGGCGCGCATGTCGGCTTGCCCCGGGCTGAGATTTCCTAAAGTCGTGATGTCAACGATGCGGAAGCGCAGGCGCGTGAGCGTGCGTCCGGTGAAGTTGGTGAAAGTGCGGCGGATGGCGAGCGTCCCGAAAGTAGCGAGCGGCGAATTGGGATCGCGCACGTTCCGGCACGCACTGTTCGCGGAGCCGTTGCCCGGACACTGCCCGTCGATGAAAGAAGCCTTAACTTGAGCGTTGACCTGCGCCGGGCTACTCGAATTCTCCGGCCCCGGCCCGCCCAAGATGGCCGCGCCTCCAAGACTCCCTGCGGCGGGAGACACCAAGACGAAGTCTGCTATGTTGTCGCCGCTGTCGAGCGGTTGTCCGGTCGCGAGCCGTCGGACGAAACTGTGTTCGGCATCGGATAGCACCGGCGTCGGCAGTCCCGCTCCTTCGACATAGAGATTGGTCATATCAGCCGGCGCGAAACCGACGGCGTCGAGGCGATTGTTGATACTGAAATTAGACGGATTGGCTGTTCTGAAGAGGGCGATGCCTTGCGAATCGCCGATGTCCGCAGTGTAAGTAATGTCGCCCGCCGCATTGCCTGTGCCGCCGTAATTCACGAGCGAGTATCCGGCAGAATTGACGGCGAGGTAATGGCCGCGCGCCGGAATCACCATGCCGTTCGGGATGACGAAGCGAGCCACGCCGTCGTCCACTGCGAGCGCCCACCCGGCAGAGTTGTCGCTGGTTGACACGGTGATGTCCGCGTCCGTGTTGTTGTACAGTTCGATAAACTCATCGAGACTGCCGTTTGTCGCCCCGCCCGCAGGTGTCGGCCCGCGGAAGCGGAACTCGCTGATGACGACTTGCCCGGCAGTAGCTACCTCACCGAGACGGAAGTAGGCCACCGGCATATCGTGATCGGAGGCGCGCTCGGGCCGCGTCGCGTCGTTGCCGAAGGTTTCAGGGAAATCTGCATTGTTGCGCGCGACAGCGTAGCGTGTGAGGCGCGCGCGCAAATTAGTGTTGACGATGACGTGATCGAGAGCTTGAGCGTTGCCCTCGAAGATGAACGAATAACGCTCGTCAGCCGGCAACTCCTCAGTCAACACGAAATAGTCCGGGTTGACCACATCGGAACTGGCGAGCGTCACTTGATCGGCGGGCGCGGGCATTCCCTTGATCGCGCCGATCACATCGACATAACCGTCGTTGAACTGGTAAGCGTTGAAATCGCCGACGGTGACGATGTTGCTCTCCGGCTCGTTCGTCTGCAGGCTCTGCAACAAATTGGCGACGAAATCGGCTCCGGCTTTCCGCTTGGCGCGCACGCGCGGGCCATCGCCGGGGTCTTGCTCGATGTCGATCAACGAGCGCAAGTGGTTGACGATCACCGTGACCGGCAGCGGCGTCGCGCCCCCACGATTGATGGTTGCGCGCAAGACGAGCGGCGGGCGGTCGAAGGTCGTCTCCTGCTGCCCGTTGTTTGGATTGGTGAAAGTCGCGTCTAAGCCTTCCTGCACAACACTCAGGATGTTGACGCGCGAGGTCTTGACGAGCAAGCCGACATCAATATCAATGTCGTTCGCCGTCCCGTTGGCTTCGAGCAGGCGTGCTTCGTACATCGGATTCGGTTCGCTCGCTGCGACGGCGTCTGCGTTGATCTTCGTCGCCAGAGATTGCAACACGGTCAGGTCGCCGATCTCTTGCAAGCCGATGATGTCGGGCGAACGCATCACGGCGCGGATGGCGAGCGCGGCTTTGTCACGTTGCGTGTTGAAGTTCGCATCGTTGAAAAAGTTTTCGATGTTGAAAGAACCGATGGTGAACTCGCCGGCAGTCGGCGTCGGGACCGGGATGGCGGAGATGTTCGGCGAGACGGTCGGCGGCGCTTCGGTTATTAAGCGATATTGGCCGAACGAGAAATCAAGCACGCCTGCGATGTTGGTGACAGTCACGTTGGAGGTGACAACGAGGCCGGTCGAGCTGAGCCGACCGTTACTGTCCACGACCAAGCGTTCAGGATTCTCGTCGAAGCGCGGCACGTTGGCCGGCGCGCCCGGCGGCAAAGGCTCAGAGATTTCAATGCCCGGCTCGCGCAAAGGGCGCGGCACGCCGGTCAGCACCGTGTAGAAATCGAAGAAATTATCGCTCGGCGAGATGGTCGTCAGCGAGTCAGCGCGCAAACGCATCCCCTCGAAACGCTCAAGCTGATCGAGCGCGCCGGCGGGATTGAGAATCGTCGTGGTCAGCGTGACGGCGGACGGCAAAGCATTGCCACTGCTGTTGACCGTGATGTTGGAGGCCGACGCAGTGATCTGCGTGGAAGTAAAAAACTCTGAAACCGTGCCGGACAAGGTCACGGCATTACCGACGGCGACGGTGGGCGCGCTCGAAGTGAAAATAAAAATGCCTTGCGAAGTGGCCGGATCGTTGTCGCCATCGCCCGGCGTCTGGATGAAAAATCCGTTGTTTCGCAACAGCGTCACGATGCCGCTCGTGGCGACGCTCTGGCCGGCGAGCGGCGAGGCCGAACCGCTGCCTTGAATCTCATGGATCGGCGTCAGCGGGAGATCATCACTGATGATCGTCCCTATTCCTTGACCGTCGCCGACAAGCGCGCCGGTGACGTTGGTGACGTTGACGAAGAATATCTCGTTCGGTTCAGGATTCATGTCGCCGTTGATGACGACATCGAAAGTGTAAGTCTGCGTGCCAGCGGCAATCGTCTGCCCGGTCAGAACGCGCGGCATGTAATCGTTATTGCCGGCGGTGGCCGACCCGTCCTGCGTGGCGATGTCAAAAGTGACGCCGCCCGCGCCCGCCGGAGCCGACAAACTCACGATGAAGCTCACCACTGTCGTCCCGCTGTCGCCTTCAATGACCATCACATCGTTGATTGAAAGCGTAGGCTGGGCCGCGCCGCTGCCCGTGATGTTGATGTCGTCAATGCCAACCCATTCGTCACTGCCCGCCGCATTTGAAGTGATGATGCGAACCTGCACGAGCGCTTGGTTATTGGCTGCCGCAGGCAAAGCGGCGCTGACCGGCGTGACCAACGTGGCGAGACTCGGCCCGGTCGTCGCATCGGCGACGAAGCCCGCCGGGACGTTGGTGAAATTGCCGGACGAGCCGACGCGATATTGCAAAGCCACAGGCTGCACGGCGTTGTCAGTCGAACCGTCGATGTCGCGCAAAGTGTAAGCGACGTTGATGTTCGATTGTCCGGTGGTGTTGAGGTTGATGATGATGTGCGGTGCGTCCGCCGTGCCGGAGCCTTGCAGTGCAATCGTCGGATTAGCGATGCCGTCAAACTCCGCCACGCCGCCAGCGGTCAAGGTGTTCGGGTTGCTTTGATTGGCAATGACATCGAGATCATTCGCCACCGTGCTGATGCCGAGGATTGTCTGCGGGTCAGTCCCGGTCGCTGTCGTGAGGTCTTGTCCGAGAAAACCTTCAATGCCGGGAACGCCCGACCAATTATCGTTGGCAGTGATTAAACCGGTATTAGTCCAAGCCTGCGCGAAGGGTAAAGCCTGCGCCGTGTTATTGGCTTGCACCCTCAGCAACAGACGGTTGAAGGGGCTGCTTTCGAGAAGCAGAGAGCCACAGAGAGACAACAGCAATAAGACCACACTAAGCCGGCGCACGAACGCAAAGCGGCATTCGTGGCGAAGGAATCTAAGCATAGAAATGACCTTTCCGAAATTAGGTTGGTTGACGGCTTCTCTCACGGAGGGCCGTTTAATGTCTGACAGGTAACGGCACCGCTTGTACCTTAAATGAAAGCGTGGCGTCAACGTTTTGGCCGCCGCGACCCTACTTAAGTTTTTGTTAAATGCGATTTGCCGGAGCGATAGAGATTAACGATGCCGGACTAACCCGCGCATTCGCAAATCGGAAAGCAACCGTTCGACGCTGGCCGCCGCGTGCGCGTCCGTCACGTCGTAAATTGCCGTTAGTTCGTTGACGATCTCTGCGAATGTGCGTTGCTTCTCCAGCAGCCGCCAGACCTGCGTCGCCGTTTCATTGAGCGTGTAATAACGCTTCGCGTTCAGATCGACGAGGACGCCTTCACGGTCGTCGAACTCTGTGAAGACGATGTGATCGAAGGGGACGGGAATAGTTGTCGGAATCATTGAAGTTAAAAAGATTGAGCGTTTCACGTTACACAGTCGGTTGTTGATGCCACGGGATTTTGCCGAAACTTTGCAAGCAGAACAAGCAAGGCGAGCCAGTGTGCAAGTCCGGCTCGCAGCCTGCAAGCTCGTGCGCGGCGAGAGCTTGCCGGCGGCGTTCGAGTTGCTTGCGCGCCACTTCTTGTAAACGCTCGTAAGCCGCAGTGAAATCTTCCCTGTTGAGATCGGCGACGACATCCGCCTCGCCTTCCGCGCCGCGATAGCCGGCGAGGTTGCAGCACAACGTCAGCCGCCCCCGGTAATCGACGTTGCAACTAACGCCGCGCAAATTAGCACACGGCGGATCGGGATGTACGTTGTAATGGCCGACAGCGATGGCGACGCGCATCTTCAAGATGTTCGCCAGCGCTCCGATCTCCTGCTCGGCGTGCGTGCGCTCTTCGCGGCTCAAGGCTAACTCGTCTTCGGCCTGCGCGGAGGTCGGGAGCAGGTGCGAAAAGTCGATGCCGATGGCTCCCAAACGCGCCGCCAAGAGCGCCATCGCTTCGAGTTGCGGCACGGTGTCGCGGCGAATGCCCGCTTTGAAGATGAACGGGAGGCCTTCCACATAACACTTGGTCACGGCCCGGATGACGCGGACAAACGATCCCTCGCCGCGCCAACGGTCGTGCGCTTCTCGCGTCGCGCCGTCGATACTGAATGCGACGACGCGCAACGCCTCGCGGTTCGCCAACAAGATCGGATAGACTCGATCAAAGTGAAAGCCATTCGTCACAAAACCGAACTGCGCGTTTTCTGCTTTGATTGTCTCGACGATCTCGCAAAAGCGCGGGTGCAGTGTCACCTCGCCGCCGGTGAAAGAGACATATTTGCTGCCGTAAGCCGCGCGCGCCCCCCGGATAATTTGGCGCAGCAATCCGGCGGGGAAATAACTGGCGGGCGAATGGTAAAGCTGTTCTTCATCGCGGACGCAATAGCTGCAATGAAGATTGCAAATGTTCGTCAACTCGACGCTAACGCGACGCGGATCAGGATCGCTAACGTGTTCGGTCGATGGTCTCGGCATCAGATTTTAATAGGCCTCTGACAAAAGTAGATTGAATGGAAAAGAATTTTCGACAGGATTGACAGGATAAACAAGATGAAAGAATGACAAGCTAATGATTTCTCTAAACAGCAGCTTTCATGTTTTTGAATGAATCCTGTTTATCCTGTCTCAGTTTTATTTTGCCAAAGGTCTAATGTCTCATCGAGAGTAATTCGGCGGCGCGCATCGGCTCGCGTAAGATGTCCCGCCCGGCGGAGAGCGCGAACGATTCGCATTGCTTAATCAACTTTGCCAACGTGTTCAAGAATGCGGGGGCCGCTTTCACGTCGTAGCTGGCCCACGGGCAATGTCTGATCAAACGTGCCATCGCTTCCCCTTTCGTCAAACCTTCGACGCGGCTGACGGCTTCACCCGTGACGGACGCGAACCAAATTGTTTTCGGCACACACGACGGGGAGAACTTGCCGGGGAAAAAAGAAAGTGGTTCCAAACGTCGCTTGCTCGGATCGGAAGCGACCGGCGTGCCGAGAGCGTCCGTTAATCCGTGCAGAGTTGAGGCCGCCACCGTCTCCGGGCCGAGAGCGAAAACACGTCGGAGCCCGTGCGCCGCGATCATCTCTTCGTTCAGTTGCAAGGCCACCATATCGTCGGAGAGAAAGCGCCATCCGCAAGCGGCCAGTTGTAAAGTTAAAGTCGATTTGCCGCTGCCCGAAGTCCCGATGATGAGCGCGCCGCGCCCCGTCTCAACATCCTCGACACCGGCAGCATGGAGATCAAAGAGGCCGCTACGTCGCAGCGCGGCCTGAAACGTATAGGCAGTCACGTTGGCTAAATGGACTGGGCGGCGCGCGCCTGCCGTCTGTCCGTACCACACTTCGACGACGTTCGGGGCGGACACGCCGAACGTGATGAGCGATTCATCGACATCGAGAAAATACCTAACGCCGTCAGTCAAACAATGACCGTGAGGCACCGCGAAACTTTGCAGACGAGCCGGGACACGAGGCGCGGGTTGCTCACTGCCGAACCTGATCAAACAAGACCATTCGCCGCCGGCATCCTGCTCAGAGACGGAGGTTAAATGAAAACCTACGAGAAACTCTTTCGCCAAGCGTGCAGACCATTTGTCGAGAGCTTCCACGCGCAAGATGTGGCCGGCGAGTCGATAGTTGAAAATCTCTTGTGCGCTAATTGTGGGTGTTGGAAAAAGCAGCGTCCCATTCGTCATAGACTGTGCCGCGTGTTTCGTGCCGGTTTAGACATCGACAGTTTCCACTGTCGGAGCGCCGAAAAAGGTTGTGGCTTCCAACACGTCCACGGGAACTGACACCGACGGTTCGACAAACGGCTTCTTCTCCGGCGCAGCGGGCGGCGACAGCGCTTCCTCACGCTGCTCGCGCTGTTCTGTGAATTGCTCGCCGGTAGGCTGAGTGGTTTGTTTATTCAAGGCTCGTGGTCCCTTCACATCTTCGTAGTTGGTTGCGCGTTTGCCGGCGGCACGAGAACTAATCGCAGCGGCCTTGTTTCGGAGGTCGAAAGATCAGTGCGTTGGTACAGTCGGATATTCGGAGACAGCGAACGAACCAACTGCTCCATCGT